>CAZOAE010000029.1:0-8183 GCA_964577725.1 uncultured Erysipelotrichaceae bacterium
GATGCTGAGGGGATCGAACCCCCGACCTTCTGTACGTCAAACAGATGCTCTCCCTGCTGAGCTAAATGCCCTTAGCAATTAAAATAATATTAAATATACGAATATTTGTCAACATATTATTTAGGAAAAATAAATTAATATTAAGGTGTTAAAATGAAAAAAGATATTTTTATTAAAGTAAGTAAGTTATTCAAAGAAAATGGTTTCAATATTTATCTAGTTGGTGGAGCGGTTAGAGATTTTTTGTTAGGAAAACCAAATTATGATTATGATTTTGTTACTGACGCTGATGTTGAAGATGTAAAGAAAATATTTCCTAATGGTAGTTATCAATTTGAAAAATATGGTGTTTCACAAATAGTTATTGATAATGAATTAATTGATATTGTTACTTTAAGAGTTGAAGAATATGATATTAATAAAAGAAAACCAAGTAAAATTAGATTTACTCAATCGCTTGAAGAAGATAGTTATCGCCGTGATTTTACAATTAATGCTTTATATCAAGATGCAAATAATAAGATATATGATTTTCACTTTGGTTTAAAAGATTTAGATAATCGAATTATTAGAATGATTGGGGATATAAACATTAGAATGAATGAAGATCCTTTAAGAATTTTAAGATGTTTAAGGTTTAAGATACAATTAGATTTTTCTTTAGATGAAACACTTGATAGATTTATCAAAGATAATATGATTTTATTAAATGAAATATCTCCAATTATTATTAGTAAAGAAATAAAAAAAATAAAGGAAATATCTTTTGAAAAATTTAAAAATTTAGTTAATGAATATAAATTAGATAATTATATTTATTGTGATGAATTAGATATTAGAAGATATAATGTTATTGATTTGCATTGTGATACAATTACTAAATGCTATCAAGAGAAAAAATTATTAATAAAAAATGATTTGCATATTGATATTAATAAATTGATAAAAGGGCAATACTTAATGCAATGTTTTGCAATTTTTTTAGATAGTAAATTAGAAAATCCTTATTTAAACTTTTTAAAATATTATGATTTTTATCTTAACGAAATAGAAAAAAATAAGCATTATCTTTTTAAGGTATTAAATTATCAAGATTTAATAAAGGCAAAATCATTAAATAAAATAGGTGTTCTTTTATCTATTGAAGAAGGCGAAGTTTTAGAAAATGATTTATCAAGAATTTATACTTTATATGAAAAAGGTGTTAGAATGATGACTTTAACTTGGAATTATTCAAATTGTATTGGGCATAGTCATAATATTGATAAAACTAAATTGTTAAATAAAGATAAAGGATTAACTGAATTTGGAAAACAAGTAATTAAAGTAATGAATGAAATAGGTATGATTATTGATGTATCTCATTTATCAACTCAAGGATTTTATGATGTTATAGAATTATCAACTAGTCCAATTGTATTATCACATTCTAATTGTAGAAGTATTTGTGATGTATCAAGAAATGTAACTGATGAAATGATTTTGCTTCTTCATAAAAATAAAGGAGTAATGGGAATTAATTATTTTATTGATTTTGTTGGTAAAGAAGGAAATTATTTAGATAATGTTATTAAGCATATTAAGCATATTAAAGATTTAGGGTGCATAGATAATATTTGTTTAGGGAGTGATTTTGATGGTATTGATACTCCACCTATTTTATCTTCAGGAGATAAAATGAATATTCTTTATGATGCGTTAATAAAAAATGGATTTAGTAAAATAGAAATAGAAAAAATATTCTTTAAAAATTTTATTCGTGTGATGAAAAAAGTCTTGAAGTAGATATATAATATAAAAGGAAGTGGTGTATTTTATGGAATTATTTAAGTTAAATGAATTAGATTACAGAACGATATTAGTGCAAAATTATAAAGAATTGAAATTAACAGAGAATGAACTAGTGGTTTTATTGTTAATTGATTCATTAAATAAAGAAAAAAAATCATTAATAAGTGGTGATTTATTAACTATTAAAATGAATTTAGATAGCAAAGTTATTGATGAAATTATTGTTTCATTAATGAATAAAGAGTTTTTATCATATGAACAATATGAAGGAATATTGATTACTTCATTAAATAAATGTTATTCAAAAATAATTTCTTTAATAACAAATAGAATTAATAATGATAATGATAATGAATTATTAAGAGAACAAGATGAAGGTGTTAGTAAAATTTTAAAAATATTTGAAGAAGAAATGAAAAGATCATTAACTCCTTTAGAACTTGAAAATATTGTTAGTTGGTTTAAAGATGGAATTAATGAAGCAATAATTGAAGGTGCGATTAATGAATGTATTATGAAAAGTGGAAGGTTAACTGTTAAACAAGTTGATAGAATCATTGGTAAAAATATATCTCATGTTGATCGAGTAGAAGAAGGTTTTTCAACGGTTGATGAAAAAACAAAAAAAGACATAAAAAAAGCAATGGATATTGCATCATACGATTGGGTTAATAATAATGACTAATCGAAAGATTCAAGATATTATTGATTATTTTAATGAAATACTACCAAATGCTAAGTGTGAATTAAATTATTTTAATGATTATTCTTTATTAATCGCAGTTATGTTATCTGCGCAGACTACTGATGCATCAGTTAATAAAGTGACACCTATTTTATTTAGTAAATATCAATCTTTAGAAGAATTATCTTTAGCAAAAATAGAAGATGTTGAAAATTGTATTAAAAGCATAGGCTTATATCATAATAAAGCGAAAAATATTATTAATATAGCAAAACAATTAATTGAAAATTTTAATGGAATAGTTCCTAATAATAAAAAAGATTTACTTTCTTTATCTGGGGTTGGAAATAAAACTGCGAATGTTGTTTTGTGTGAATTATTTTCACAAAATGAATTTCCTGTTGATACTCATGTTGAAAGAGTTTCTAAAAGGTTAAAACTTGCTAAAATAAGTGATAATGTAAATGTCGTTGAAATAAAATTAAGAAAATTGTTTCCTAAGGATAAATATATTTTATTACATCATCAGTTTATTCATTTTGGTCGATATTATTGTATGAGTAGAAATCCTAAATGTGATAGTTGTAAGTTAAGTGGTTATTGTTCTTTTTATAAAAAGAAAATTTAATGAATATATAAGTTTTGCATAATAAAAATAATGTTATTACAAAAATAACATTATAGTTTTTGAGTTTAAATTTAGATATTAAATATTTTTATTCAAGTCTAAAATCGTCCATTGGAATTGAGTTTTTTTCACTAGCAAGTTTAACATCAATTACTCCTGGAACTTCTTCTTTTAATAATATTCCAATTCCTGATTCAATTGTTTCACTAAGCATAGAACAGCCTTCACAAGCGCCTATCATTTGAACATAGACAACTCCATCAATGAAGGAATCGAATATTACATCACCACCATCTCTTTGGATAAATGGTCTAATTTTTTCAATTGTTGAGATAATTTGTTCTTCTATATTATTCATAAGTTTTACCAAGAATTATTCTATATCGTTTTAAAATAATTATCAATATATTAGTAAAAAAGTAAATATTTTAATGTGTTATAGTATAATTCTTATAAGAAGGGCAAGATATGCGAATTAAGTTTCGATATTGTTCTTCTTTTTATTTTAAAGTTAAATATTGTATTTAATATCGATAAATGGTAATTTAATTGAAATAAATTATTTAAAAAAATATCATTTTATAAAAAAACTGTTAATCTTAGATAATTAACAGTTTAGAAATATATTTAGAAGACAAATGCGATTAAGTTACCTTTTCCCCTATTGGAGATTGTTTTTAGTATTTGTTGCATTTTAATTTTTACTGGTTCAGGTAAAGAGTGGAGTTTCATATTTATTCCTTGTGTAATGATATCTTCATATTTTCTACCAAATAATTCACAATCTAATACTTTAAGTGGATCAATATCATATGCTTCATTTAAGTATGATTCAAAATATTCTGCTTGTTCTTTTGAACCTAATATTGGCTCAAATGTTGTTTCTACATCTACTTTAATAATGTGATATGTAGATGACGCTACTTTTACTTTTACTCCATATCTATTGCTTGCTTTGATTATTTCTGGCTTTGATACTTTGTATTCATCTTTATTCGTAGAAGCAAATCCATAACCAGTTGTTTGAGCCATTTCTAATGCTTCACCGATTAAATCATAATCTTTTTTTGCTCTAACATATTCACTTAGTATTGCTATTAATTGTCCTTTGTCGGATATTTCACAACCGACTAATTCATTTAATACTTTTTCATATAAACCATCAATAACATCTAATTGAACTGTACATAATCCACTTCCAGTATCGACATTTGTAATAGAACAATTTTTAACATATTCATTTTCTTTAATTACAAGTAGAATATTATCTACATCTAAGACAATTTTTACTTCATCCATTGCAACTTGAATTGTGTTTTTTAAAGATTGTTTGATGTAATGTGAATCATCTAATGAAGAAACCCAACTAGGTAAAGATAAATCAATACCAGTTACTGGGAATTGATATAAGGCTTCTTTTAGAATAGTAGAACATTCATCTTTTGTCATATTTTTTACATCAATAGGGATAACAGGAACACCATATAAATTCATTAATTCTTCTTTTCTTGCTTTGGCTTTTTCACCATTTGGCATAGTTGAATTTAAAACAATTACATAAGGTTTTTCTAAATTTGACATTTCTGTCATAACTCTTTTTTCAGCATCATTATAGTCAATGACAGAAAAATCATTTATTGTTCCATCACTTAAAATAACAATTCCTAATGTTGAATGGTCTTTTATAACTTTTTGTGTTCCAATTTTCGCGGCATCATCAAATGGAATAGGATCACTAAACCATGGAGTTTGTACCATACGCATTTTTCCATCTTCTAAATATCCTGTGCTTGATTCGATAATATATCCAACACAGTCAATTAATCGTACATTTATTTTAATATCATCTATTGATAATGTTACTGCGTTAGATGGAACAAATTTTGGTTCGATTGTTGTAATAGTTTTCCCATCTCCAGTTGTAGGTAATTCATCAATTGTTCTTTTTCTTTCATCTTCATCAATGTGTTCAAGTACACACATTTCCATAAATCTTCTAATAAATGTTGATTTTCCAACTCTTACAGGACCTACGATTCCTAAATAGACATCACCATTATTCCTAGAACCTAAATCTTTTAAATATTTTATTGTTTCTTCCATATGGCTTCTCCTCATTACAATAAATCCATATGAATAAATTAGATAAAATATGCTAATTTTTTTATTTTCCAATTATCTTATTAAAAATAAAACTAATTTTTTTATATAAAAATAAAGTTAAAATGAATACAAGTGAAAATCTAATGATATTAAATGGTAAAACGCCTACGAATAAATATAGAATCATAAAATTATCTTTATTAATATTAGGTATCATTGAACACATTTTAATAAGTGGCTCGATTGAACCATTAAAATATAATTGTAAATAGAATGGAATTAATATTAAATAGTTAACGATTATAGCAATAATTATAGAAAGAATCATTCCTAGAATTAATCCTTTTATTGCCCCTTTAAAAATTCTATTTTTTTTGTATATTATTCCAGAAACTATTATTAAAGTAGATGAAATAATTAAATCTGCGATTTCACCAACTCCAATAGTTCCAGTAAAAGGTAGTTTAATAATAAAACGAATTAATAAGACAAATAATCCATTAATTGGTCCATACATAAATGAAGTAATTAATGCTGGAATTTCGGAAATTTGAATATCAAGGAATGAAGGAAAAAATGGTAAGGGAAATTTAATATAAATGTATAATAACGCACTTATCGCTCCTTGTAAGGCAATTAAAACCATTTCTTTAGAAGTTAATTTAAAATGTTTATGGTTTTCTTTACAAGTTAAAAGTATTAATAAAACGCCGATTCCAAGTAATGAATAGACAATATAATTTGAAACATTAAGATTAAAAATTACAAAAAAATCAGTACATAAAATAAGTATTAAACCAATGATAAATATAATTATTTTGTTATTTTTATTCATAAAACCCCCTTTAATCTTTTATTAGCGGTTATTAATTCAACATATATTATGTTCGTGGGGTAATTACCGAGAAGTATTGTACCTAATCTTGATATTATATAGTTTTTTTAATATTTATTTTTGTTTATATTCAGGAATAATATTTGTTTTTTGATTATTTTTACAAATTTCTTTAATTTCATTAACTTCTTCTTCGGATAATTGACGATATTGTCCCCTAGATAATCCATAGCAAGTAATTGGTCCAACAGATTCACGATAAAGAGATTTTACTCTATATCCTACTGCTTCACACATTCTTCTAACTTGTCTATTTCTTCCTTCGTGAATTATAATTTTAAAAATAGAAACTTCTTTAGTTCTTTTTCCAAGTAATACTTTTGCTTTTTCAGTCATTCCATCTTGAAGCATTACTCCTTTTTGCAAATTTTGTAATGCAGAATCGGAAATGAATCCAAATACTGTGACAATATATGTTTTATTCATATGACTTGAAGGGTGAGTAACAAGTTGAGATAATTCACCATCATTAGTGACTAATAAACAACCAGATGTATTAAAATCTAATCTACCAACTGAGTATAATCTTAATCCTTCTTTTTCAAAAAAATCGACTATTGTAGGTCTATTTCTATCATCATGAGATGTTGAAACTACCCCTAAAGGTTTATTGAAAACAAATGTTTTTTTGTTTTCTTTAATATCGTTAATATCGTATCCTTCAATTTCAATTTCAGCAGTATCTAATATTTTAGTGCCTAATTCAGTGATTATTTCTCCATTGACTTTAACTTTACCATCTAAAATTAAAGTTTCTGCTTTTCTTCTTGAACAAAAACCTCTTTCTGCGATAACTTTTTGTAATCTAATTAATTCTTCCACGACTATTCATCTCCTATATGTAATTCAATATTAAATTTAATTGATTTGTTATTTTTTCTTCCCATAAATCTTTCTTTGATAAGTAAAACGGCGTTTTTGCATAACTTATCATAATCATAACTTATTGAAGTAATATCTTTAAATCCGTTTATTTGTGAAGATAAATTATCAACACCGACAAAACTTAATAATGGATATTCTTTTTTATAATCTTTGTTAATTTTTTGAATATAATTCATAACTCGATACACTAATTCATCATTAAAGCAAAATATTCCCATAAAACCATTTTCGAGTAATTTATTAATTCTAGTTTCTAATTGTTTTTCATCTAAAATAAGTAATTGATAATTAGGATTTATTTTCTTTAAATATTCTTCAAATGAGTGCTGTCTTCTTTTTGAACATTCTACATTTGCCATTTTTACATATAAAAATTTATTAATTGATTTTTGGATAAAATAATTTCCTACTAAATCACCAACTGATTCATCATCATTATATATAGAATCAACAAAATCTTTTTCGACATTTCTTCCTAAAGAAACAATTGGTATGTTATTTAATTTTGCATTAATAATTCCAGCATCATCTACTTCAATTAAAGTGATTATTCCATCAACTCTTTGTGAAATACACTGCTTGATGACATCTAAATTCATTTTTTTATTATTTGTATATATAATTGTAAAATCACAATTTTCATTTTCAAAAACATTAGATAATTTTTGAGTTACAATTGAAAAATAAGGATTACTAAAACTATTAAGAACAACGGCAACCAAAGGATTATTATCTTTTTTTATAAATTGAGAAATATTATTAGGTAAATATCCTAATTCAAATGCTTTTTTTCTCACTCTATTTTTTGTTGTTTCTGAAATATCATCACAATCTCTTAATGCTCGTGATATAGTGTTAATCGAAAGATTTAATTCTTCGGCAATAGTTTTTAATCCAGTTGTTTTCTTGTTCATCACTCATATTATATATAAGTTTAAAAAAGAAAAAAGACTTTTTATAAATTCTTTAAATTTATCTTAAAAAAATATTATTTTTCCTTTGACATTATTTATTTCTAAATAACGATTATAATACAATAAAGTTGTTCCTTCATTTGTTTCATAGTATGAAGATAACGAATAATAACCATTTCCATTTCCTTTTAAATATAGAAAATGCTTCTCTATATTTTTCTCATTATTTATCGTGTAATTTAGATTTAATTCAATGATAACATTATCGTATAAAGCGTTTAA
>CAZOAE010000030.1:0-1196 GCA_964577725.1 uncultured Erysipelotrichaceae bacterium
CAACATTATAACCAGCCTTATTAACACAACTTACAAATAAATTTAAAATCTTTTCATTAATCGCATAAATAGTCGCGTGCATTGTTAATCTTGTCGATTTTTTACCAATAGGTTCTTCGTGATAAGTTTCATTATTATCAAGCATATAAGTATCTGGAACAACATCAACAATAGTTAATTCTGGATTTGATAACTTCTTTTTCTTAAATTTACTAATAACATTAGAAACATCAATATGTTTAATAATATCATTTCCATCTATTGTACTTGTAAAATCAATATCTGGCATACAATTCAAATTAAATGCTGGTATTGCTAAAGTAACATCAGTAATTGGATAATTAATTTCCCTAGAAGCAATATTAATAACATTTCTTATTGTCTTAATCACTTCATCAGTATCAGTAATTATCCCATCACTAACCCCTAAACACTTATCTTTAACATTAGATAAAATATAAACTTGTCCATTCAAAACATATCCAGCGACAAGTTTTACCATTGATGAACTAATTTCTAAACCAATATAATAATCATTTTTTTTCATAAACATTCCCTTAATTTAAACTAATATAATATCTATCATTTGACACTTCAATTTTATATGAATAATATGAAATTCCATTTTCAGTTGTTTTTAAATCCTTTTTTCCACTTTCAAAACCAGATTCCATATCATCAGTAAAGATCAACGCATTAACATAAGTATCAATAGAATACGAACGATCATAATCCAATTTTACACGATAATAATAATCTTGACTACTCTTATAATAAAGAAATAAACTTTCACTAGATATATCAATATATCTAATCCTATTATTTTTTTTATTAACTCTAGCAATAATTTCTAAATAATTATTCATATTTTTACTTGTTGGTAAAGAAATAAATTCAGCACAATATTTACTATTACTTTCAAAATAATCTTTACAAAAACTATTAGTTACTTCTTCTTTACTAAAAACTTTCCCATCACAACAATAATAAGAATTTTCATATATTGCACTTGGAGAAGATTCAACAAAAGAAACACTCATAGAAAATGGAGTTAATTTTATATCAGCATCATTAATTACTGGATAAGCATTTAATAATTCTTCCATTTTTTCTTCATTTACTGAATATAAAGAAACTTTTTTAGGATTATTAAAATTTAAAATAGAAAATATATCATCTACTTCAAGATAAATATT
>CAZOAE010000030.1:1206-7907 GCA_964577725.1 uncultured Erysipelotrichaceae bacterium
TTTACCGAAGAAATTGGAGTAAAAAGATAAATTGAAATAGAAGATAATAACAATACACTTATAACTAAACGAACAAAAAAATTAACTAATTTTTTCTTATTTTTTTTAATAACTTTTTTTTCAAAATTAACATTAACATCTTGATTAATTTCTTCTTCCATCATAATCAATAATTTGAATTTCTTCTTCAATTTCCTTTCTTATATAATTATATAATAACAATTTTAAAAAATTAATAAAATTATTTATTTCAATATAATTAGTATAAGGTTTTACTAAAATAAAATTACTATGAACATCACTTATTTTAATATTCTTATTATAAACATAACCTTTATAATTCAAATCATCTAATATCTTACCAATTTTATAATTATCAACATTTTTAAAAGTTGAACCTAAAGTATTTTTATGACAATCTTGATATTTTTTTCGATATTCATTTGCTTTTTTAAAATTTAAAACTAATTCACTTTTTTTCTTATATTCAATCATAAAATAAGCACCTAATATTAAAAAATTATCTTTTTTTAAACTACTCTTACGATATGAAAAATAAATATCTTTCTTATCAATAAAATAGATTTTATTATTTTCATAAACTAAAATTTTAATTAATTTATTTGAAATACACTGTTCTAAAAAAGATGAATTATTAACTATACTTCCCCCAATAGAACCAGGAATTGTTGATAAAAACTCAAAACCAGATATATTTTTTTTCATTAAAATATGATTAACATAATTTAATGAAGCACCACTGTAAACAAAAAATGAATCTTTAAAAAACACTATTTTATTATTAATAAATTTCACAAATCTTAAATTAGATTTTTTAAAAGCAAATAATATTTTTGATGTATTACCAAGCGCAATAAAATTTTTATTTTCTAATTCTTTTTTTATTTGAAAAACATCATCACATTCAATATACTCTTTAACTATTCCCCCAACACGAATAAAAGATTTATTACCTATATCATAATTATTATTTATTAATATCATTTTTTATCCTTAAATACATATTTAATGAAACATTATCTTTAACAAAATATTTTTGATTTTTCAATTCTTCAAAAGCATATTTACTTTTATATAAATTAAGACATTCTTTAATACTTTTCTTATTAAATTTATTTTCTTCAATCAATACTAAACAATGATAAGAAGATAATACTTTAGCGTTATTAAATTGATGATTATGTTTTACATAAGGAGAAGGAATACAAACACAATTAATATTAGCCTTCATCACTTCCATTAAAGTAGATGCACCACCACGACAAAATATTAATTTACAATGTTGATATAAATATTTTTTATCAATAAAAGAAATCACTTTCAAATTAGAAATATCTTTTAATTTATGATAATATTCTTCATAATATTTTTCTCCCGTTACTAAAATATATTTTTCATTATCACTCTTATTTAATAAATAATCACTTACTTTCTCTAATAAAGTTTTTGATCCTAATGAACCAAAAATAAAACAAATATATTCTTTTGAACTACTTTTATTAATTTCATCAGTAACTGGATTTCCTACATAAATAATTTTATTTTTATATTTTTTATTATTAATATTTTTAAAACTCGTAAATAGTATTTTACATCTTTTTAAACTAAATAAATTAGAATCTCCAATATCAACATTTGCTTCGTGTAAATAAAATTTCTTATTTTTAATACAAGGCAAAATAGAAACAAAATAAGAAATAAAACCACCAAATCCAACAATTACATCATATTTATTAATAAATTCATTTACTATTTTCCTTTGATAAATAAATTTAAAAGGATTTTTTAAAGCCATTTTAAATGATTTAGGAATATCAAAAACATATAAATCACTTTCAATAATTTTTTCTTCAATTTGATTTTTAATTCCTAAATAATTAACTTCTTCCCCACATTTTTTTAAATATGAACCAAAATATAAACCTGGATATATATGTCCACCAGATGAAGAACAAACAATTAAATATTTCATTTATTTCCCCCAATTATTATACCAACTGAAAAAGATAACATAACTAATGATGAACCACCATAACTTAAAAATGGTAAAGTAATTCCAGTAACGGGAAATAATGAAGTAACAACTCCTAAATTAATTACAACTTGTATCACAATTAAAGATAATAATCCCATTGATAATAAATATTGATTTTGCTTATTTTTTAATCTTGCAATTTTATATAAATACATAAACAATAAGAAATAACAAATAATGATTAATATACCCCCAATAAAACCAAATTCTTCGACCGCAATAGCAAAAATAAAATCTGTTTGGGGTTCTGGTAAATAATAATACTTTTGAATTGAAGCATTAATACCTTCACCAATTAAACCACCTGGACCAAGAGCAAACATAGATTGAATAATTTGAAAACCAGAACCTAATGGATCAGAAAAAGGATCAATAAAAGATAAAATACGATCCATTCGATATGGTTCAATTAAAATCATTATTCCTAATAAAATACAAATAATAAAAATACCTAATATAAAATATCTAATTTTTAATTTACATAAAAAAAACATGATAATTATTGATCCCCCAGTAACTACTAAAGTACCAAAATCTGGTTGAAGCATAATTAAAACCGCTCCAATAATTAATAAAAATAGAATAGGAAAAAAAGTTTTTAATTTTTCAGTTTTATGATAATTACTAGATAAATATGAACTAGTAAAAATAATTAAAGATAATTTATATATCTCAGTTGGTTGAAAAGATAAAAAAGAAAAACCTAGCCATGAATAAGAAACACCTTTCATAATTCCAATTCCTAGTATTAAAACTAAAATTAATAAAATATAGCAAATAATTAATAAATATTTATTATATTTAATTAAAAAATTTAGATTAATTTTCTTACCAATAAAAAGAAAAACAATAGCAATTAAAGCGTATATTGCTTGTCTTTTTAAATAATAAAATTGGTCATTAAATTTATAACTAGCCCATACACTAGATGCATCATATACTAAATAAATAGAAAAAATAATAAAAATAATTGTTAATACCGTTGAATAAAATTGATATAATTTTAACTTATTCATTATTATTCTCCAATTCATTTACTAGTTTCAAAAAATATTTTCCCCTTTCTAAATAATTTTTAAATTGGTCATAAGAAGAACAACCTGGAGAAAATAAAACATAACTTTCTTCTTTAACATTTTTTAAATATTCAAATATTTCTTCTAAATTATTAAACAATTTTCCATTTATTTGATTGTTTATTTTTTCTTTATCTTGTCCATATATTAAAACTTCATCATTATCTATAATTTTTATTTTACTAAATGAATCAGATTTATGAATACCCCCTAAAATTAAAATCCTTTTTTTATCAAAAAAAGAATGATAACAATATAAACTAGAATCACTCGTTGTTGATTTTGAATCATTAATAAAAATTAAATTATTAATTTTCTTAACATAATTCATACGAAAAGGAACTAATTTAATTTTTTCTAATAAATTGATAATTTCATATTGTTTATAATTTTTCTTTAAACAATAATTAATTGCAATATTGATATAATCAATAAATAAATTTCCATAAATATAATTTGAAATAATATTTTTATAATCATTAATTATTTCATACTTTTTATCTAAAACATTTATTTTTGAAAAACTATTATCAACAATATAATAATTATTATTTTTTACAAAATGAAGCACTCTTTTTTTATCTGCATAATAATTAACAACATTTTTATAATTATCAAGATGATTTGGACAAATAGAAGTTATAAATAATTCATCTAATTCTAAACTTTTTGAATCATTAATTTGAAATGATGATAACTCAATAATAACAATATCATTTTTACTAACTTCATCAATAACACTGATTAATGGTTTACCAATATTACCAACGAGAAATACTCTATTTTTATAAGAAAGAAAATGATGTAAAAATGTAACAAAAGATGTTTTTCCATTACTACCAGTTACTCCAATTATATGACATTTTTCCATATGTTCAAAAGCATAATCAATTTCCGATTTTACTTCTTTACATAATGAATAAATTAAATCTATTTCTTGACTATTACTTCGTATTCCAGGAGATTTAATACCTAAATCAAATAATGGTAATTCATTTTCTAATTTCTCTTTTGAAATATAATTTTCATCATCAATAACATTATTATCATAAATATAAACTTGATTATGATATTTATCAAAATATTCTTTTAAAGCAATTCCAGTTACTCCAAAACCAATTATTAATATTTTCATAGAATCAATATCACCCCGATTAAAGAAAAGAAATAACCAATTATCATAAAAATTAATACTACTTTTTCTTCTGCATAACCTTTCATTTCAAAATGATGATGTAAAGGTGCCATTAAAAAAATTCTTTTTTTCGTTAATTTGTAATAAATAACTTGAATAATTACTGATAATGTTTCCATTATTAAAACAATTCCCACGACAAGTAAAAGATATTCTAAATGAAAATAAACTGAAACAATCCCTAATATTGATCCTAAATATAAAGAACCGCAGTCACCCATAAATATTTTAGAAGGGTGCATATTAAAAATAACAAATCCAAAACAAGAACCAAATATACTAATTAAATATAAACCAATATATATTTCATTTTCTTTAAAACAATAAATAATATAAGGCATTAAACTAATAACAAATAGCAAAACCGCTAGAGCATCTAAACCATCACATAAATTCATTGCATTTGTTGTTCCAACAATTACTAAAATTAATATAATTAAACTAAAAACTCCTAAATATAAATAAATATTAAAAAAATTAAAATATTGATTACTTTCATCTGCATAATTAAATTTATATAAAATAAACATTGATAATAATATTTCAATAAAAAATCTTATTTTACCATTTAACCCCTTATAATTTTTAAATAAAACCTTAGTAAAATCATCAACAAATCCAATTAAAAAAAAGGAAAAAGACATAAAAATTAAATTAATAACATTTTTATTATTAATAAAAGTATAATTAACAATTAACAAACTTAAAATAGATGAAAAAAATATTGCTATACCACCAAAAGAAGGAGTATTTTTTTTACTATTATGAAAAGTTAATTCTTCTCTTATTGGCTGTCCTAAATGTTTTTTATTTTGAATATGAATTAATATTTTTACAAAAAATGCCGAACTACTAATTGATAAAATCAAAATAAGAATACATTGATAAATAACATTTAATTCATTAAACATTTTTTAACTTCCTCATAATCATTTAATTGAATTCTTTTATCTTTAATAATTTGATATTCTTCATTTCCACGACCTAAAATCACAACAATATCATCTACTTTTGCTTCTTTTATCGCTTTTTGTATTGCTATTTTTCTATTTAATTCAATTATAAATTTATTAGAATTATATGGAATAATCATTTTAGCAATAACATAAGGATCTTCTTTTCTAGGATTATCATTAGTAATAAATACTAAATCTCCATATTTATCACAAGATTTACCATATTCAATTCTTTTAGTTTTATCTCTATCTCCACCTGCGCCTATGACTATGATTAACCTATTTTGTTTAAAATTAGACAATTCTTTTAAAACATTTTCAACACTATTTTTACTATGAGCGTAATCAATCATTATATATGGGCGAGAATGAATTAAATCTAATCTTCCTTTTACTCTTTTTAATTTTTTAATAACATAATCAATATTTTTAATTTTAATTATCTTTAAAAATTCGATTAACAAAACAATATTCTTTCTATTTTGTGAAAAAATTAAATGAGAATAATATTCTTTATCTTTATAAGAAAAAACTTGATGAGTTAAAGAATTTCTTTTTTGATGAATTAAACTTTCATCAATTATTATTTTATTAGTTATCTTTGAAAAAAGATGTGGATATTTTTGATAAGTAGTTAAAAAGATAAATTTTTTTGCTTTAATATTTTTTTGAAACAATTTTATTTTACTTAAATGATATTGATAAATATTATGATGATAATCTAAATGGTCACTTTCTAAATTAGTTAAAAATAAATAATCAAAAATAGTATAATCCACTCTATTTTCTTCAATTCCAATCGAAGAAACTTCCATTATTAAATATTGAAATTTATTATCTTTACAATATCTCATTGAATCAATTATATCTTTACAACTAGGTGTTGTTAATGATGAAAAATATATATTTGAGCCATACTTATCATTACTAATTAATAATGCTTTTTTATGATTAATTAATAATGATTGATGAATTATCGAAGCAAGTGATGATTTTCCTTCACTACCAGTAATTCCTATTATTTTAAAATTATGTTCTTTTTTAAAATAAAAATAATCTAATATTTCAAATACTCTTTGTTTTAAATTTTCAATATAAAAACAACCATCAACTTTTTCATCAGTTAATATCGCACAACATTTTTTTCTAATTTCATTATCTATTAGTAAAATTGGATTAAAATTATTTCCTTTTACTAAAATTAAAACACATTGATTAATGACATCTTTAGTTGAAGTAACAATATCACTTATTGTTATTTCACTATCATTTTTAATTCCCAAATAATTTAATAGTTCTTTTATTTGCATATATATCACAATTCAAGATATGCAAAAACAAACTAAATTATATCTTACTTATGAAACAATTTTTTTGCATAAGTTACTGGTTCTTCAGTAACATCTATTCCTAATTTT
>CAZOAE010000031.1:0-7878 GCA_964577725.1 uncultured Erysipelotrichaceae bacterium
AAAAAGCATAAAAAAATAGTCTTGACACCTTTTATTCATTGTATCAAGACTAATCGTTTTTAATGGTGCCTCAGGCCGGACTCGAACCGGCATGCCCTCACAAGCGCTTGATTTTGAGTCAAGTTCGTATACCAATTTCGACACTAAGGCAAATAAGTTTACATCAACGATTTTACAAAAAAATAATATAAATATCAACATTTTTATATAATCTTACTTGAAAAAGTAAATACATAATAAAGTTAAAATTTTAAATCACATTCTTTCTAAATTAACACCATTAAAATATATAACCATTCTTCTATATAGAACTTAAAATATAAAAAATGCTAAACAATTTTTTAGAAACTAAACCATAAATTGCTAGCATTTTTTATCATTAATTATAATATTCTTAATTTAATTTTTCTTTTAAATATGTTCCATTTTCTGATAAAGAAACCTTCATAACATTTTCTCTACCAAATTTTTCATCTAACAATGGTAATACTTCTTTTAATTTACTTTTCTTAACAATCATTAACATTGTTCCTGCAAACCCACCACCATGAACACGAGAGAAGCATTCTGGATCTACACTCTTTGCAAAGCGTAATGCTTCAGGTAATTTTTCATTTTCATTTTCAACATAACAATTTTGAAGTTGATTGTAAGAAGATGTACCTGATTCATCTAACATTTTTAAGAATGTTAAGTAATCTTTTTTAGTCAATGCTTCATAAGCAGTTTGAACTCTTTTATTTTCTTCAAAATAGTGTTTTGCTCTTAAAAACGCTCTTAAAGAAGTTTTTTCAATTATTTCATCTTTTCTTTGATAGAATTCTTCTTCATTAACTTCACGCAAAACTTCTTTATTGAAAAGATGAGAAACTGCTTTCATTTCATCTTTAATCGCAGCATAGCAAGGAGTTAATTGGGTATGGTCATCACCAGTATTAATAATAATAAATTGATAACCTTTAATATTAACTTTTAAATTCTTTATTTCTGGTTCTGTTGTGGATTTAAAATCAATATAGTTAACACCACCTAAAGCAATACCAGATTGATCTAATAATCCACAAGGTTTATTAAAATAAACTGATTCCGCAAATTGAGCAATTTTTGCTAATTCAAATGGTTCAATTGAATCATTGTTATAATAAACAGATTCAATTTTTGCAATTAATACTTCAAATGCCGCTGATGAAGAAACTCCAGCACCTCTAAAGATAGTTGAATCACTACATACAGAAAATCCACCTATTTTATATCCTAATTCTTTCATTTTAAATAAAACACCACGAATTAAACCAATAGATGTTCCATATTCATTTTCTTTAGATTTTAATCTATTTAAACTAACTTCCATTTTTTTATAACCATGAGAATAGAAAACCACTTTACCATCATCTCTAGGTGAAGCAACAGCAAGGATATTCAAATCAACTGAAGATACTAATACTTTCCCATTATTATGATCAGTATGATTTCCTAATAGTTCTATTCTTCCAGGTGAAGAAAAAATGTCTGTTGGTTGTGATTTGAATTTAAGTTCAAATCTTCTTTGTAATTTTTTGATTCTTGTTTCGTAACGCATATTAAACTCCTAACTTTTCCATAAATTTATCTAAGGCATTTAAACCTTTTTCATCATTTTTAAATACTGCTGTATTGCATAAAATATCTCTACAAGTTTCTGCTAAATAATCATTAACAATTTCGTGAGCATTTTCACTTGTTAAATTTCTTCCATATTTATTTATTAAAGATTCAATCATTTCTTTATGAATTATTAAATCTTCAAATTTATTAAAATATTCACTAACGTCATTATTTGTTGTTAATATTTCTTCAACATAACCCATTTGTCTTTTTAATCTAGGTGGAAGAATAAATAATCCCATGGCTTCAATTAATCCAATACCTTCTTGTTTAATGTGATGATGTTCTGGGTGTGCATGGAATATTCCATCTGGATATTGTTCATTACAACGATTATTTCTCAAAATTAAATTTATTGAATATTTATCACCAATTTTTCTAGCAATCGGTGTTATTGTTGAATGGCGAGTTTCTCCAGTATGTGAATAAATATCAACACTTGAATCATCATAATCTTTCCACAAATGGAAAATCTTTTTACAATATTCACTTATTTCATTTATATCAGTTCCTTCTAAACGAATAACAGTATTGTACCAATTAAGACTTGAAATCTTTAATGTAGGAGTATTCATAAATACTTTTCTATCTTTTGAATAAAAGACTGGTAATAAATGTAACCCACCTTGATAATGTTCATGATCTAGTATTGAACCACCAACAATTGGTAAATCAGCATTAGATCCAACAAAGAATGTTGGAAATACATCAACAAATTCTAATAATTTAATAAATGTATTATCATTAATAGACATATTGTGATGCTCATTATTAATAATAATCGCATGGTGATCAAAATATGCATAAGGTGAATATTGTAAGAACCAATCTTCATTTTTTAATTTAAGAGGAACGATTCTAATATTTTCTCTTGCTGGATGATTACTTCTTCCTTCATATCCAAGATTTTCAATACATAATAAACATTTTGGATATTTAACATTTTCTGTTTTTGTTAATAATTTTGCAATATCACTATTTTTCTTTTCTGGTTTAGATAAATTGATTGTAATTTCCAAAAAATTATCTTCATACTCTTTTTTAAAATAAATATTTTTATCTATCGCAGTTTTTTGAATATAATTATTCTTTATTTCTAAATCAAATAAATAATCTAATCCTTTTCCAGCTTCTTGTTTTTCTAATTCAAGAACAGTTTTAGCAACATCACTTGGCATTGGAGTTAACATACCCATAATTTCAACAAGTAAGAGTTCAATATTTTCAACTCCTTTACTTGATAATGTTTCTCTTAATTCATCTAACAAAACATCAGGAACTTTTAAATCGTTAATAAACGCAAAATCACATTCTCCTTCATATGGAGAAGGCTCGTTTAATCTATGTAATAATAAATTTCTTACATATATTGCATCTAAATCGTTCAAATGCAAATGAATCTTTCCATATTGAATAAGTTCTTCAACAATTAATTTTAAATCTTTCATAAATTCACCTTTCTATTTCTATCACTATAATTATGACTTTAAACATTTTTTTTTACAATACCCAACAAGAATATTAATTAGAGATTTTTCTTATTTCATCAACTAAATCTTCACTTGATAAATTAAATTGTTTTCGTAAAGATTCAATATCACCAACTGGGACAATATCATTTTCATTTAATCCCATAACTTTAAATTTATTATGATAATTATGTTCAATCATATATTTATAAATAAAAGAAGACAATCCACCATTTGAAACACAATTTTCATATAAAATAATTGGCTTCTTTGTATCTAAAATACTTTGTAACATTTCTTCATCAATTGGTCTAATAAATAAAGCATTAATAACACAAACATCAATGTCTAAATTACTTACACTATCTAAAACATAATCAACATTTTTTCCATATGAAAGAACATAAACATCTTTTCCTTCCTTAACTATTTTCCAAGTAGGTTTATTAATTTCTTCAATTTCGTTATCAAAATTAATAATTCCCTTTGGATAACGAATTACAACTGGGCTTATTTGCTTATCTGCGTACTCTAATACCGCGCCTATTTCACTCATATTTCTTGGAGCGAGTATTTGAAAATTAGGCATAGATGAAAACATACTAATATCATATATTCCTTGATGTGTTTGCCCATCTCCACATACAAAATCAGCATGGTCAATACCAATAATTAAATGAGTATTAGTTCTAGCAATATCATTTAAAAAGAAATCATACGCTCTTTGAGCAAAAGTTGAATACATTATTAAAACAACTTTTTTATTATTTTGTGCCATTGCACTTGCCATTACTGTCGCGTGTTCTTCAGCAATACCAACGTCAAAAATATTCTTAGGATACTTTTTTTGAATTATTTCTAATTCCGATCCTTTTATCATCGCTGGAGATATAACATAATAATTATATTTTTCTATCATTTTAAGTAAATAATTACTAAATGCACTAGCAAAAGAAATAGAATTATTATCTACTTTTTTAAGTGATTTTCCCGTTTCAATATCAAATGGAGATATACTATGATATGTTCCTTTATCATCATTTTCTGCCTTTTCATAACCTTTTCCTTTTTTTGTTATAAAATGAATAACACAAGGTTTATTAAGATTTTTTGCCGATTTTAAAATTTTAATACAAACAGAAATATCATTACCATCAAAAGGGCCCATATAATCAAAACCAAAATCTTCAAATATATTTTCCTTTAAAACTAATCCTTTAATTGAATTTTTAACCTTATGAAAAAAACTTCTTATAAATCTAGGAGTAATTTTTGCAATTCCATTATTCATTTTTTGATAAAATTTCGAACTTCTAAGTTTTGAAAAAATGCGACTTACTGCACCAACAGAACTTGAAATAGACATTTTATTATCATTTAAAATAATAATAGGTGCTTCATTTTTTAATGTCCCCATATAATTCAATGCTTCAAAACTAATTCCATTAGCGATAGAAGCATCACCAATTAATGCGATAACTTTATTTTTTTCATCAACTAAAAATCCACTTTGAGCCGATAAAGAAGTTGATGAATGACCAGATTCAAAAATATCATGAATAGATTCTTGATGATTAATAAAGCCACTTAAACCATTATACTTTCTTAATTTAGAAAAATCTTTTGCTCTACCCGTTAATATTTTATGCGTATAACATTGATGACCTACATCAAAAATAAATTTATCATTTGGAGAATCAAAAACATAATGCATTGCAATAGTTAGTTCAACAACACCTAAATTTGATGATAAATGACCACCAGTTTGAGAAATATTTTCAATTAAAAACGCTCTAATATCATTTGCAAGAGATACCAATTCTTTAGTTGATAATTTTTTTAAAAAAGTTGGATTCTCTATATCATATAAGTTCATACTTAATCACCATAATATGGAGTATCATCATATCCTTTTTTTATTAAAGATTTAACAAATTTATCTAAAATAGTTTTATTAATTTTATTAAATAATTTTGTTCTACCAAAAACTTTAACAATACTTGGAGAAACAAAATAATATAATTTAACAAAAATGTTACCAAAAAAGTTATTTTTTAAAACTTTATCTCTAAATCTTCTTAAAACATAGACTTCTTTAGCCATATAACTACCATAAACACAAGTTGCAACATAGCAACCACCTTTTACAATATCTAAAGTAAAGCCATTTTTCGTTAAAAATTCATCTAACAATTTGTTTTCATTTGTAAAGTTGAATTCTACCATATTATTATCTTTTAAATAAAAATAATATGACATCTTATTTTTTTGACTCTTATTATAATATTTTCCAACTTCTTTAGAAATTAAATTCAAACTAACACAACTTTCTATTTTTTCTTTATTAATTAAAAATAATAAATTATCACAAATTATTAAATTATTTTCTAAATCAATAACATCAACATTTTTAAATGACTTTAAAAAATTTGAATTTACATAATCATTATTTTGAACATCAAAAATATTAGAATCAATTTCATCACTTTCAAATTTACTAAAATACATTGATAAAGAATATTCTAATAAAGAAAAATATTTATTAACTCCTTCAAAAAGTATTTTTTCAAATAGAAAAGCATAATTTTCAACTGAATAATCTACTATACATTCATAAAAAGCATCATATATTTCTTTTTTTAAATTTTCATCAGTACAATTTTTTAATGATTGAAAAAATAATTTAATTCCTTCTTCTTTAGAATAATTGTTGCTAACAAAATATGCTTTCAATAATAATCCTTCACTAGATAATGGATTTCTTTTTAATATATCATCAGCGTAAAAGCCACATTTCTCTGCATTTTTTTCTTTTAATGAAGCCAATCCCAACATTGCATAATTTTTTAAATTTTCAGAATTAACATTAACTGTATCAACTTCAACACTACGAGCGATATAGTTGTTATAATTATCAATACCTTCTTTTGGCATATATGGTACACCACAAAAGAAACATACTACATTAAACTCATTTGATTCAATTTCGCTTATTTCTCCACAATTGGGACATTTTGATTTTATAATAGCCACGATTTTTAATCCTTTCATTAAATACTTTTCTTTATATTATCACATTTATTTTCATTATAAAATCCTTAAAAATGCAATAAGTATTTTTTATATAAAAAAATCACTTGTTAAAATTAGTAAAATCATTTTTAATAAATATAGGGGAGTTATATGTCTAGGAAAGAAACTGTAATACTAACCAATATGTGCTTAATATATGATAATAATGGCAATATATTAGTTCAAGATAGAAAAAAAGATAGTTGGCCAGGAATAACATTTCCAGGTGGTCATATCGAAGAAAATGAATCAATTGTTGAATCGACAATTAGAGAAATTAAAGAAGAAACTGGATTAACTATATCTTCACTACAATTATGTGGAATCAGTCATTGGACAAAATTATGTGGGTGCCGTTATATTGTCTTTTTATATAAAACAAATTGCTTTTCTGGTAAATTAAAATCTTCAAATGAAGGAGAAGTTTTTTGGATAAAAAAAGATGACTTATTTAACTACACTCTAGCGGAAGATTTAAAAGAAATATTTGAAGTAATTGATTCTACTTCCCTTAGCGAATTTTACTCACTAAGAAATAATGAAGAAATTGAAGAATTAAGAAAATTATTATAATTAAAATTTTAGGAGGTTTTATGAAAATCGCATTATCAACAGATACATCTTGTACAATTAGTAAAGAATTAGCAAAAAAATGTAATATCCATATTTTCCCATTAAATGTTATTGTTGATGGACAAGAATTTCTGGATGGAGAAACTATTACTCAAGATGAATTACTAATAGAAATGAAAAATAATAAAGTAATTAAAACATCTACACCTCCACCTGGAGATATTATTAATTATTTTAATAAATTGTTTGATGAAAAATATGATTACATTATCCATTTCACAATATCAAGTAAATTATCATCTATGAATTCATTATTTAATAATATTTCGAAAGAAAATTTTGATAATAAAATCATTGTTATTGATTCATACTCTTTATCAACAGTTATGTTATCTCATATTTTATATACATATGAATTAATTAAACAAGGAGTTGATCCTTTTGAAATAAAAAATATTATTAACAATAGAAAATTAGATAATAAAATTATTTTTGTTCCCGAAAATTTAAACGCTTTAAAAAATGGTGGTCGTATTTCACCAGTATTAGCAAGAATGTTAAATTTCATTGGATTAAAACCAGTTTTAAATTTAACAGATGGAAAATTAGAAAAAGAAACTTTAACTAAAAATGTTAAAAAATTATTTTATGAAAAAATAAAAGATTTATCTAAAACTTATCCTATCGAAAAATACGATTACACAATTGCTTCATTTGAAGCAAATCAAAACTTAATTGATTTTGTCATTAAAGAAATAAATGATATTTTCCCAAATTATGTAATTCCTACATTCCCAATAGCAATTAATGTCTGTGCCCATTGTGGTCCAGGAACTTTTGGTTTATTGATTTCTCCAAAATTTAATAATCACTCAATTAATGATTATTTAGATTAAATTTTTAATAATAAGCAAAAGAGTATGCTTTTCTAATAAGTATACTTTTTTTAATTTTTATAAAAAAAATCTATATCTTTTTTATCAAGAATATATAAACTATCATCTAAATTAAAAGTTGAAAGGACCTGTAGTAATGTTCCAAATATAAACCCTTGTAAGAAAATTTGTTAGTTAGAAAGGAGATTATGGAATATTTAGTTATTTTAACTATTATTCTATTA
>CAZOAE010000032.1:0-7819 GCA_964577725.1 uncultured Erysipelotrichaceae bacterium
CATTAAACATTCCAGCATTAATTAAAGGATCTATTAAAATAGATGTTAAAAATAAAGTAAAAGCCACAGAACCAAATATTGATAAGAATGAAACTAATAGTCCTAAAAAGCCTTTGAATAGCCCAACAAAAATTCCAACTATAATAATTACTAAAAATATAATTGATAAGAAATCAAATTTAATATTAACTAGACTAATGACATCAATATAATTCATAATCACTTCACCTTTAATTTAAGTTTAACACATTTTTTTAATTTTCATATATCATTTTATATAAAATTTGTAATGCGTTAGATGCTGCCCCTTTTCTTATATTATCTCCAAAACAAAAGAATATAACCGAATTTTTCTTACATTTTCTTAATCTACCAACGCATATTTTATCTGTTCCATTAATAACAATACTATTTGGAATTTCTTTATCATAATAAATAATACTATTATCTATTTGAAAATTTCTTTTTAATACTTCTAAATTTATTTCTTCTTTTGTTTCAACATATATGGATACTCCGTGACAATTTAGAATTGGAACTCTAACGCAATTAGCGATAATTTCAACATTTGATAATGATAATATTTTTTTTGTTTCTTTAATCATTTTATTTTCTTCATTAGAAAAACCATTTTTTTCGATATCACCAATTAATGGAATGCAAGTTTTCTTTATATCAAAAGGATAAAATTCTTTTTTCTTTTTTTTATAATCAAAAATTCCTTTCATTCCACTTCCAGATACTGCTTGATATGTATTATAAATAATTTTTTTAATAGTATAATTTCTTTTAATTGGGTTTAAACATATCACAGATTGTATAGTTGAGCAATTGGGATTTGAAATGATATTCCTTTTTCTATTTTTAATTTGATTATAATTAATTTCAGGAACTATTAATGGAATATTTTTCTTTAATCTAAAAAAAGATGAATTATCTATAACAATACAACCATATTGTTCAAATAATTCACCATATTTTTTACTTACTTCACTTCCCGCGGACATTAAAACATAATCAATATTTTTAAAATCATCTAAATTTATTTCTTTTATGTAATAATTTTTATTATTAATTTTAATCTTTTTTCCAATAGATTTTTTTGAAGCATATAAAAACAAATTATTAATAGGTATTTTAAATTCAAATAATAATTTACAAAAAGTTCTTCCTACTAATCCAGTCGCACCAACAATAGCAATATTATATTTCTTATCCATAAATGACCTCTTTTAAATTTATGAACAAGAAATATATTTATATTACTCTTTACAAGAATATCCTTCTTCAATTACTGCATTAATTAATTTATTTACATCAACACTTTCTAAGCAAGATATTGTCGCAGTTTTATTTTCTAAAGAAACATTAACTTCATTAACACCTTCAACAGATTTTAACGCAGTTTCTACATGATTAACACAATGATTACACATCATTCCTTCGATTTTTAAGACTATTTTTTTCATTTTAATTTCACTCCTTTCAATTTTGAAATTATTAATTGATAAACTATTAAGAACAACAAATACACTTGATAAACTCATCATTAACGAACAAATCATAGGATTTAAGTAAAGATGTGGATAAAAAATTCCTGTTGCTAGAATAATACCTATCGAATTATAAAATAATGCCCAAAATAAATTAAATTTAATTGTTCTAAATATTTTTTTTGATAATAAAATAACATTTTTAACATCTAATAAATCATTTCTTAATAAAACTATATCGCTTGATTCTTTTGCGATATCACTACCACCACCTAGTGATATTCCTAAATCACTACTTGTTAACGCTAGAGCATCATTCACTCCATCACCTACCATTGCCACCAAATGATGGTTATCTTTTTGAAGTGAATTAATAATTTTTTGTTTTTCTTGTGGTAAAACATCTGCGTATAC
The DNA here is from genome assembly GCA_964577725.1 of uncultured Erysipelotrichaceae bacterium. Lineage (GTDB taxonomy): Bacteria > Bacillota_I > Bacilli_A > RFN20 > CAG-449 > CAG-449. Next base: position 1,908 of record CAZOAE010000032.1, read on the forward strand.
TTCATCAATATTAACTAATTTAGCAATAGATTGAGCAACTTTCTTGTTATCTCCAGTTAACATAACTACTTTAATACCCATCTTTTTCAATTCTAAAATTGATTGAATAGATGTATCTTTAATTTTATCAGTTATTGCAATTATTCCTAATATCTTATTTTCACTAGCAAAGATTAAAGGTGTTTTATTTTCTAATGATAATTTATCACAAGTTTTTTCTAAATCGGGTGTCCATAAATTTAATTCTTTTATTAAAGTTAAATTACCAGCATAATAATTCTTTTGATCAATAATTCCTTTAATACCTTGTCCTTCTATTGATGAGAAATTATCAACATTCTTTTTGTTTGTATGTTCTTCAAAATGTTCAACAATTGCAGTGGCTAAAGGGTGTTCTGATAATACTTCTAAAGAATAACTAATTTCTTCTAACATATCATCATACTTAATAACATCACTTACTTTTGGATTACCTTCAGTTATTGTTCCAGTTTTATCTAGAACAATTGTTTTAATAAATTGTGTTTTTTCTAATATTTCCGCATTTTTTATTAATAATCCACATTCAGCTCCTTTTCCAGTTCCAACCATAATTGCTACTGGTGTTGCTAATCCTAAGGCACAAGGACAAGCAACCACTAAAACTGAACAAGCAAAATCAAATGATAGTTCAATGCTTTTACTAATAATTAATGAAATTAAAAATGTCATTAAACTTATAATCAAAACAACTGGGACAAAAACTGCTGAAACTCTATCAACTAGTTTTGAAATTGGCGCTTTTGAAATTGACGCTTCTTCAACGAGTTTTATAATATTAGCAATTGATGTATTATCCCCAACTTGTGTTGCTTTTATTTTAATAAATCCAGATGTTACAATTGTTGATGCAAATACATTATCGCCAATATTTTTTTTAACTGGCATACTTTCTCCAGTGATATTACTAGTATTTAAACTTGCTTCTCCGTAAATTATTTCTCCATCAACTGGTACACTTTGACCTTTTCTTAAAATGATTATATCTCCAACTTGTACTTCTTCAACATTAATTTCTTTTTCAGTATTGTTGCCTTCTATGATTGCTTTTTTAGGTGTTAAATCCATTAATTTAGTTAATGCTTCTGTTGTTTTTTTCTTTGATTTATCTTCAAAATATTTACCTAAACTAACTAAAGTTAAAATCATACCAGCAGATTCAAAATATAATTTTTCATAATATTTTTCTACTAATTCCATATTGTTATTGTTTTGACCATATATAATCAAAATCAAGGCTACAATTCCATAGATTATTGATGCGGTTACTCCTAACGCAATTAAACTTTCCATATTAGGGGCTCTCTTGAAAAGTTTGCTATACCCTGAAATGAAGTAATTAAAATATATAATTACAATTGGTAATGTTAATAGTAATTGAGTTAAAACGAACCACACAGCATTTTCAATACCATTTAAAAAATTAGGTAAAGGAAAATGAAACATATGTGACATAGATACATACATTAATATAATAAGAAAGCCAAATGAAATTATTAATTTTATAAGTTTATAATCTTTTTTCTTTTCATTGCTTATTATAACTTTATATCCTGCATTTTTAACTGCTTCAATTATCTTATCATTAGTTTCTTCTTTATTAAAATCAACTTCCATACTTTTTGTAAGAAGATTTACTTTACAGTCATTAACATCTTCTAATTTATTAACTGCTTTTTCGATATGAATTTGACAATTAGCGCAAGTCATTCCATCAACTAAAAATTTTTTCTTCATAGTTAGCCACCTCTAACTCTTATTCTACTAAACTTATTATTTGTTTTCAAATTAAAAAATATACAATTTAGTAATGTTGACTTAATGATTACTAAAAAATATTTTTTTATAAAATTAAATACCTTTTTTTCCTAATAAAAAATCAAGAATGTTAATATGTTTTATTCCATCATAAGATTCATTCATATCATAATCAGTTGTTATAATTATTCGTTGGTAAAAATCTTTTACTGTTTTAAGTGGCTTCATTTCTCTAGCAAATGTTTTTTCATCTTTTATACTTTGAAAACTTATGAAAAACAACAAGTTTTCGAAATGCACTTTGAAAACTTTGTATTTTAGGGTAGTTTTCAAAATGATTTCAAGTTTTTTATAATTAGTAAGATACAAAAATGTTACAAAAAAATTAAGTGTTTAATTAAAAAAGATTAGTTTGCAAGGAATAATCTACCTTAAGAAGTAATTTCTAATGGATCTTGTATGCAAATTAAATAAAAAGAAAAGTTAAAATATGAAACAAGTCATAATAGAAATACTTTAAATTAAAATATTTATTTATTTAAATAAATAAATGTGGTACAATTTAGTAGATGATTTATGTTCAAGACAAAGGAGCGAAAATGAAAAAAGTATCTATTCATACAGAATACATTGAACTTCAAAATGTATTAAAATTAAATGGGATAATTTATACGGGTGGAGAAGCAAAAATGTTTCTTAAAGAAAATGAAGTTTTTGTGAATGGTATTCTTGAAAATAGACGGGGGCGTAAATTATATGCTGGAGATCAAGTAAAGATTGGTGATGAGATTTATTTGATAGAAAAAAATGCGGGTTAATTCTTTAAAAGTAAGAAATTTTAGAAATTATACAGATTTTCAATTAAATTTTAGTAAAGGTGTTAATTTCATTCAAGGAGATAATGGAACTGGTAAAACATCATTAGTCGAAGCGATTAGTTTATTAAATATGTGTCGTTCTATTCGTACTAGTAATGAAATGGAACTTATTAAATTTAATGAAGAAAGTGCAATAATTGAATCTCAAATTGAAAATCAAATAAAGCGTGATTTCAAAATTGTTTTATCAAAAAAAGGAAAATACATTGAATTAGATGGGAATGTTCAAAAAAAGGTATCCTCTATTGTTGGTATAGTAAAAATAATTACTTTCTTACCCAAAGATGTTGATTTATTAAAACAATTTCCACAAAAAAGAAGGAAATTTATTGATTCAAATTTTTCAATGATTGATTATGAGTATTTAAAATTATTAAGCGAGTATAATTATTACTTACAAGAAATTAGAGAATTATTAAAAGGAGATAAAATTGATGACATTGTTTTAGAAGTATTGCTTCAAGAAATTAGTAAAAAAGGATTTGAAATTTTAAAAAAGAGATTATATTATTTTAAATTAATTAATGAATATTTAAAAAAGATAAGCATCGGTTTATTTAAAGAAAATGATTTATTTAATTTAAAATATGTTAGTACATTAAAAAATATCGATTCTATTGATGATTATTATAACGAATTGCAAAAAAGTATTAAAAAAGAGAGATTGAAAGATAAAAATAAAATAATTGTTCAAGGAATTCATTTAGATGATTTTATTCTTGAATATAAAAATCTTGATTTATCTTTATATGGTTCTCAAGGTGAAAATAGAATATCCATTATTGCTTTAAAACTAAGCCTATATGAACTCATTAAAGAAAAATACAATGAAGAAGCAATTAGTATTCTTGACGATGTTTTATCGGAACTAGATGAAATTAATCAAAAGAGATTAATTAGATATTTGACTAATATTGAACAAGTTTTCATTACTGGAACTAAGTTTAATTTAGATATACCAGTGGCGTTATACACTGTAAAAAATAACAAAATATGGAGGAACAACTAATGGAAAATGAAGAATTGGAATTAGAAAGCAAAAATTTAATTCCAGAAGATGAAAAGGCGAAAGCAGATTATAATGAAAGTGATATCCAAGTTTTAGAAGGTTTAGAAGCAGTTAGAAAAAGACCTGGTATGTATATTGGTTCAACTTCTTCAGTAGGATTACACCATTGCGTATGGGAAATTGTTGATAATGCGATAGATGAAGCACTCGCAGGATATTGCGATACTATTCATGTAATTATTAATGAAGGAAACACAATAACAGTTAAAGATAATGGTCGTGGTATCCCAGTTGGTATTGTTGAAAAATCTGGTAAATCTGCGGTTGAAACTGTTTATACTATATTACACGCTGGTGGTAAATTTGGTGAAGGTGGTGGATATAAAGTATCTGGTGGTCTTCATGGTGTTGGTGCTTCTGTTGTTAATGCTTTAAGCGAATGGTTAGAAGTTACAGTACATAAAGAAGGTGGTATCCATTACATTAAATTTGCTAATGGTGGACATACAGTTGAACCACTTAAAAGAATTGGTGACTGTGTAGATACTGGTACAATTGTTACTTTTAAACCAGATCCATTAGTTTTCAAAGAAACAACAGAATTTAGTTATGAGATAATTCGTGATAGAATTCGCCAAATGGCATTCTTAAATAAAGGTGTAAGAATTATTGTTAACGATAATCGTAATGAAGAACCTATTAGTGAAGAATTCTGCTATGAAGGCGGATTAAAAGAATATGTTACTTATTTAAATAGAAATAAAGAATCTAGTGAAAATCAATATGATGTCATTTATTGTGAAGGAAGACAAGATGGAATTAATGTTGAAATATCAATGCAATATAATGAATCATATACAAGTATGATATATTCATTCTGTAATAACATTAATACTGCAGATGGTGGAACTCACGAAGAAGGATTTAGACTAGCGTTAACAAGAGTTATTAATAAATATGCTCGTGCTAATAAATTTTTGAAAGATAATGATGAAAATTTAACTCAAGATGATGTTAGGGAAGGTTTAACCGCAATTATTTCTATTAAACACCCAGATCCACAATACGAAGGACAAACAAAAGGAAAACTTGGAAATTCAGAAGTTAGACAAATCACTTCAAGTATATTTGGAGAACAATTAGAAAGATATTTAACTGAAAATCCAAAAGCAGCAAAATTAATTATGGCAAAAGTAACACTTGCCGCTAACGCTCGTATCGCGGCAAGAAAAGCGAGAGAAACAACAAGAAAAAATGGAATGGAATTAACTTCATTACCAGGAAAACTTGCTGATTGTTCTTCTAAAAATGCTGAAGAATGTGAATTATATATTGTTGAAGGTAATTCTGCTGGTGGTTCTGCAAAAAATGGTAGAGATAGAAAAACACAAGCAATTCTTCCATTAAGAGGTAAAATCTTAAATGTTGAAAAAGCACAGACAAAAAGAATATTCGCTAATGCTGAAATTGGTAATATGATTATTGCTATTGGTGGTGGCTTTGGTAATGACTTTGATGTTTCAAAAATTCGTTATCATAAAATAGTTATTATGACTGATGCTGATGTTGATGGTTCGCATATTAGAATATTATTATTAACTTTCTTCTATCGCTTTATGAAACCACTTGTTGAACAAGGATATATATATATTGCTCAACCACCTTTATATAAAGCATCAAGGGGTAATAAAGATTATTACTGCTATAATGATGAGCAATTGAATCAATTAAGAATTAAACTTGGTCCAAACGCATCTAAAACATTAAAATTACAAAGATATAAAGGTTTAGGAGAAATGGACGCTCAACAATTATGGGAAACAACAATGGATCCAACAAAGAGAAAAATGATTAAAGTAACAATTGATGATGCTATGGTCGCTGATAAAGTATTTGATGAATTAATGGGCGAAGATGTCCTTTGTAGAAAAGAATTTATTAGAGAAAATGCTAAATTTGTTAATAATTTAGATATTTAATAGGAGATAAAAAAATGTTAGATGAAAAAGAATTAAACGAAAATATTGAAGAACAAAATAATGAAAACGCTCCTGTTGATGATAAAGAAATAGAAGAATTAGAAGATGGTATTGTTCCAGGATTAATTGAAAGAGAATTAGTAGCTGAAGTTAAACAATCATTCTTAGATTATGCAATGTCTGTTATTGTTTCTAGAGCGATTCCAGATGCTAGAGATGGTCTTAAACCAGTCCATAGAAGAATTGTAT
>CAZOAE010000033.1:0-7800 GCA_964577725.1 uncultured Erysipelotrichaceae bacterium
GAAGAAGGAAAGTATATTCCTACTCCACATTGTATGCGTGGTACTGAAGGACAAAAATTATATGGTAAGATTAACTTTCTAGCGGGTGGAAGTCTTATTTTTGAAAAAAGAGCATTTCCATCTTCACAATTATGTTTCTATTTAAGGGGTTGTGAATATACAGAAGTTACTCTTGTTGGTGTTGTTTCTCATATTTGTGTTATTTCTAATGCAATTATGGTTAAGGCTGCATTACCTAAGGCTCATATTATTATTGATGCAAAAGGTTGTGCTTCTTATAATAAAGACCTTCAAGCAAAAGCATATGATGTTGCAAGGGGATTATTAATTGAGGTAAAAAATGACTAATAAGTTATTTCAACACACTAAACAAATTATTATTCTTAATGGAATATGTTTTCTTATTTCATTAGTTTTTTGTTTTTTTGGAATGTATAGTATTCCTTTAGGTTTTTTATTAGGTTCAGTTGTTGCAGTATTTGTTAAATGTATTTATTTTTTATTAGGTGATATAGAAGAAAAAAATAAATTTAATCCATTGATGATTCCAGTTAATATTTTATGTAATTGTATTGTTATTGTTTTAATCATTGGAAGTATATTTCTTTCTTTAGTTCTTGAACATAAACATATAATGATTTTTTCTTCATTAGGTGTTTCAGTCGCTTTAATTATTGCATTTAGTTCAAATATATATAGAAAGATAGTTAATTGTAATTAGTATGAATATTTGGCATGATATTGATAAAAAAAGAATTGGAAAAGATAAGTTTGTTGCTTATATAGAAATTCAATCGGGTTGTAAAAATAAGTATGAATTAGATAAAGATACTGGTTTAATTCGATTAGATAGAATTTTATATACTGCAACGCATTATCCCGCAAATTATGGTTTTATTCCTAGAACATATTGTGATGATAATGATCCATTAGATGTTTTAGTTGTTTCAAGTGAACCAATTATTCCTACTGCTTTGGTTGATTGTAAACCAATTGGGGTTATTAAGATGGAAGATCAAGGTTCTAATGATGAAAAAATAATCGCAGTTTGTTTATCTGATCCATTTTATTCTAATGTGGATTCAATTAATGATTTACCACCACATATTGTTGATGAATTTGAGCATTTTTTCTTAGTTTATAAAACATTAGAAAATAAAGAAACATCAATTACAACGATTGAAGGTAAAGAAGAAGCAAAGAAAATAATAGAAGAAAGTATTGAAAAATATAATAAAAAATTTAATCGCTAGTTTGGAGAAGTAAAATGAATATAAATGAGATTTTAAAAGATGAATTTAGTTTAAAAATAGAACAGATTGATAGTGTTACCACTTTACTTGATGAAGGTAATACTATTCCTTTTATTGCTCGTTATCGTAAAGAAGTTACTGGTTCATTAGATGATGAAATATTAAGAAAAATATATGATAGAAGGTCATATTTATTAAATCTTTCGGAAAGAAAAGATACAGTTATTAAAACCATTACTGAGCAAGGAAAATTAACTGATGAATTGAAAAAACAAATTGATGATTGTTTATTATTAAATGAATTAGAAGATTTATATCGTCCTTATAAACCAAAAAAGAAAACAAGAGCAATTATTGCAAAAGAAAAAGGTTTAGAACCATTAGCGCTTTATATTTTAGATCAAGTTTCTAAATATGATTTTGATGAGTATGTAAATTCTTTTATTAATGAAGAAAAAAATGTTAATAGTTTTTTAGATGCGCTTAATGGCGCAAAAGATATAATTGCTGAAATTATTTCTGATGAAGCAAAATATCGTTTATATATTAGAAAATTAGATTATAAGAATGCTTTATTAACATCAAAAGAAATTAAAAGAGAAGAAAATGGTGTTTATGATATGTATCAAGACTATCAAGAGTCTATTTTAAAAATTGCTCCACATAGAGTATTAGCAATTAATCGTGGAGAAAAACAAAAGTATTTAAAGGTTAAATTAGAAACACCAGATGAATTAATTTTAAATTATTTAGAAAGAAATATTATTAAGAAAAATTCGCCATTTATTGATATTTTAAAAGAAACAATTAAGGATAGTTATGATCGTTTAATTGCTCCATCAATTGAAAATGAAATAAGAAGTGATTTAACTTCTAAGGCTGAAGAAGTTTCAATGAATGTATTTAAAGAAAATCTACATCAAGTTTTATTATCTTCTCCAATGAAAAATAAAGTTGTTTTAGGTTTTGATCCAGGATATGCACATGGTTGTAAATTAGCGGTAGTTGATATGACTGGAAAAGTTCTTGATACTGATGTTATTTATCCTACTGAACCTAGAAAAGAAATTGAAAAATCAAAATTGCATATTTCAAAACTTATTAGTAAATATAAAGTTGATTTAATTGCATTAGGTAATGGTACTGCTTCTCGTGAATCGGAAAAGTTTATTAGGGATTTATTATCTACTTCTTCATTTTGTCATAATTGTCAATATGTTATTGTTTCTGAATCTGGTGCTTCAATATATTCAGCATCTCCATTAGCAAAAAAAGAATTTCCATCATTTGATGTTAATTTAAGATCGGCGGTTTCTATTGCTAGAAGATTACAAGATCCTCTTGCTGAGTTAGTTAAAATTACTCCTGAATCTATTGGTGTTGGTCAATATCAACACGATATGAATCAAAAAAGATTAAAAGAAGTTTTAGGGGGAGTTGTTGAAAATTGTGTTAATACAGTAGGTGTTGATATTAATCTTGCTTCTAGTTCATTATTAAGTTATGTATCTGGTATTTCAACTTCTTTAGCGGAAAATATTGTTAAATATAGAGAAGAAAATGGAGCGTTTAAAAAGCGTGAAGATTTATTAAAAGTTAATAAGTTAGGTCCAAAAGCATTTGAACAATGTGCTGGATTTTTAAGAATTCAAGATGGATATCCTTTAGATAATACTTCTGTTCACCCAGAATCATATGGAATAGTTTTAAAATTATTAGAAAAATTAGATATTGATATTAATGAGTTAAATTCTATTGAATGTCATCATAAATTAGATAATGTAGTTATTGATGATGAGTTATGTCGTTTCTTAAATGTTGGTAAACCAACTTTAGAAGATATTGTTGAAGAATTAAGAAAACCAGGTCGAGATGTTAGAGAAAATGCTGAAGAATCAATTTTAAGAAGTGATGTTATTGATATTAGTGATTTAAAAGAAGGAATGATATTAAAAGGAACAGTTAGAAATATTATGGATTTTGGTTGTTTTGTTGATATAGGAGTTCATAATGATGGTCTTGTTCATATATCGGAATTATCAAATAATTTTGTTAAGCATCCTTTAGATGTCGTTAGTGTAAATCAAATTGTAACAGTTAAAGTTATTTCTATTGATTTGAATAAAAAAAGAATAGGTTTATCTATTAAACAAGTTTAGTTAAAAGGGGAGTGAATTAATTATGTCAGATAGAATAAATAAAATTAAAGAATTTGCAAATCAAGGTAATGATAAATTTCAATGTGAACTTGCAGGTCATTATTATAAAGGTTTAGAAGTTAAACAAAGTTATATTGATGCAGCATATTGGTATTCAAAAGCAGCGGAAAAAAATAATGAAATGGCTCAATATAATTTATCTTTAATGTATTTTTCGGGTATTGGAGTTAATAAAGATGAAGTTAAAGCACTTGATTTATTAACTAAATCTGCTGAACAAGGTTTTGCTTTGGCTCAATTAAAATTAGCAACTTTTTATGAATTTGGTAAATATGTAAAAAAGAGTTACGCTAAAGCGGCAGAATATTATTATAAAGCAGCGCAAAAAGGGAATCCTACCGCTCAATATAATCTAGCGTATTGTTATAGAAATGGACAAGGAATTGAAAAGAATGTTTATCACGCTTTTGAGTATGATTTAAAAGCTGCAGAACAAGATTTTGAAAAGGCACAAATGAGTGTAGCAAATTGTTATAAACTAGGTCTTGGTGTTGAAAAGAATCTTGATAAAGCAATTAGTTGGTTAAAAAAACTTGCTCTTAAAGATAATTGTGAAGCATTGATTGAATTAGGAAATATTTATGAAAATGAAGAAGGTAAAAAAGATTTAAAAAAAGCATTTTCTTTATATTTAAAAGCTGCAGAATTGAATGATAAAGTCGCTCAAAGATTAATTGGTATTAGATATTTAGGTGGATATGGTTTAAAGAAAGATTCAATTAAAGCAATTTATTGGTTAACAAAGGCGGCTAATCAAGATGATATTACTGCACAATATGATTTAGCGTTATTATATGATCGTGGTGAAGATATTGAAAAAGATGAAAAGCAAGCATTTAAATATTATTTAATGGCGGCTAAAAAGAATTATTGTAAAGCACAATGTAGTCTAGGTTATTATTATGAAAAAGGTTTAGGTACTGATGTTGATTTAGTTCAAGCGGTTTATTGGTATTCTAAGGCTGCTGGTAATGGTAGTGCGCTTGCTTATTATAATCTTGCTGTTTGTTATCAATTAGGTAATGGAGTTAAAAAGGATCTTGATAAAGCAAAAGAATATTATACTAAATCTAGTGAATTAGGTAATGATAAAGCAAAAGAAGTTTTATTAACTTTAAAATAGGAATGCTTTATGAAAAAGAAAATATTGTTATTTGCGGCACTTTTTAGTGGAATTGTTTGTTCTTGTAGTTCAGTTAATACAAGTGAAAATACTTCATTTGAAAGTGAAAATACTAGTTCATCAAATACTTTTTCTAGTAGTGAAAGTTCTAGTAGTTCTTCTACAACTAGTTCAAATGAGATTGAAGATGATAATAAAGTTAATGTTATTATTATCGCAGGTCAATCTAACGCTATGGGAAGTAGTAGATGGAAAGAATGGCAAGAAGATGGTAATGGAAAAATTAATTTAACAAGTGAAGAAGTTAATAAATATCAAGAAGGCTTTTCTTCTTGTGAAATTAGTTATAAATTATTTGATAAGAAGGATAAAGAATATTTACATACTAATGAAGTAAATGGCAATATTACTTTTGAAAAAGTTAAATTAGGTTATGGTTATAATGAACTATATTTTGGTCCAGAAATTGGTATTGCTGAAAAGATTAATGAACTTAATTTAGGTAAAAAAAGTTATATTATTAAAGTTGCAAGTGGTGGGAGTAGTTTATGTGAAGATTGGTTATCTCCAACAAGTGGTATAGCGGGAGATACTTATAATCAATTTATTCCTTTTGTCGAAAGATCATTAAAAGTTTTAGAAGATAGAAATTTAAAACCAATTATTAAAGCAGTATGTTGGATGCAAGGAGAAGCAGATTCTTGGGAAGATACTGTAGGATATGAAACGAATGAAGATAATCTTATAAAAGATATTAAAAATCATTTTGCTAATTATTTTGATGAAAACGATATGAAATTTATTGACGCTGCTATTTCTAGTTGTAATGATGCAAGTGGTAATAAAGTTTGGCCTGGATATGTAGAAATAAATAAAGCGAAAAGAAAAAACGCTCTTAAAGATCCGTTAAATAGATTTTTTATTGATACTAATGATGAAGGTTTAAAAAATGATCCTAAATCTTTAAATGGTGGAGATAATTATCATTATGAAGCAAATTCTGCACTTAAATTAGGTCATTTATTCGGTGATATTATTGTTAAAAAAGGAAAATTAAAATAATTTAGTACATATTTAGTATATTTCATAAAAAAGAAAATTTATTTTACAAATTATTTATTGATGTTATAATGATAGAGATAAAAATTTTTAGAGGTCTTTTATGGAAAATTTAGTATTTGTTAAACTAAAAGAAAATAAAGTAATAGAATTTTTATCTTTTGATTTCTGTAGATTGTTTATTGACTTGTTATCTTTATGATTAACAAGTTTTTTTTTACAGAGGAAAGGAAAAGGGTATGGAAAAAAATAACAATCTAGTTTTGGATATTAATGAAAATCCAAAGAAAGTATCGCAATTTATTTTATTTGCGTTACAACACATTTTAGCGGTTTTAGTAGCAACAATTACTGTTCCTTTACTAAATCCAGGTTTACCAATTGCTGCGACAATGGTTTCAGCTGGTATGGGAACATTATTTTATTTGTGTGTTACTAAACAAAAATCACCAGTATTTTTAAGTTCATCTTTTGCTTATTTAGCACCTATGAGTTCAGCACTTGCACTTGGTGGAATACAAAATGCCGCTGGAGAAAATGCAAATTATATGACATTAATTCTTGGTATGATAATGGTAGGTATAGTTTATGTTGCTATTGCTATTATTGTTAAAATTTTTGGAACAAATTGGTTAAATAAATTATTACCACCAGTTGTTGCTGGTCCAGTAATTATGGTTATTGGTTTATCATTAGCGGGTAGTGCGATTACTAATTTAACAACTAATGGAAGTGAATATAATTTAATATTCATTTTATGTGGTTTTGTAGCGTTAATTGTTACTGCTTTATGCGCTCATTATGGTGATGGAAAGACACTAGGGTTAATTCCTTTTGTTATAGGAATGGGAAGTGGTTATCTTGTTGCATTAATTTTTACTTTAATTGGATATTATGGCTTTAATAACGAATATTTTAGAGTAATCAATTTCGAACCATTAATAAAAGTTTTTTCTAATATTTTAGATAATTTATTTAATTATAAAATGTTTTTACCAAATAATGAAGAATCATTTATTTTCTTAAGATTTGAACAATTAAGTCAATTTGACTGGGGACAAATTGGTCAAGTTGCATTATTATTTATCCCAGTCAGTTTAGTTACTGTATGTGAACATATTGGAGATCATCAAAATTTAGGTAACATTATTAATAAAGATTTATTAAATGAAGAACCAGGAATGACAAGAACATTAATTGGAGATGGTGTTGCTACAGCAATTTCTGGTGCTTTGTGTGGAGCGGCAAATACAACTTATGGTGAAAGTGTCGCAGTTATTGGTACTACAAAAGTGGCGTCTGTTAATGTTATTAAACTTGCAGCAATTTTAATGGTTGTATTAGGTTTATTTACACCTTTAACAGCATTTTTACAAACAATACCTAGTTGTATTACTGGTGGTGTTTCAGTTGTGTTATATGGTTTTATTGCAAGTTCTGGTGTAAAAATGATTATTAATAAAAAAGTTGACTTAAATAAAACAAGAAATATTTTTATTGCATCAGCAATTTTAGTTACTGGTATTGGTGGATTAATTCTTCAATTTGGCTCAATTCAAATTACTGCGACTGCAGTTAGTATGATTATAGGTATCTTATTGAACTTAATTTTGGTTGAGAAAAAAGAGAATAAAGAAGAAATTAATAATTAGTTATATTTATTAGTAAATAAAAAGGACAATTAATTTGTTTAACAATATAGTTAACTACAATGAGATTGTTCTTTTTTATTGATTATTTTTTGAAAATTAAAATTTATAATTTAATTATCAGTTGTTGAATTTATTTTTTTTAATTATTACTATATTTTTAGGTAAATAAGATGAAAATAAAAAAAAGTAATTTAATAAAAATATCTAAACTTATATTTATAATATTTATGATAATTTTTTTAATTGTCGGTGGATATGGAATATCGTTTTGTATTATATATAATGAGTATTTATCTTATTCTTTTAATGAAATTTTTATTAAAGAACTTAATATGAATAATTATAGTGATAGATTTGATTGGGTTTCTATTTATGTTAATGATGAGTGTTTATATACATATACAATAATAACTAATTTTGAAGATTCTACAAAAATGAAGTTTTCTATTACGGATAAGATGAACGATATATATAAAAGAATTAAGTATAATGAT
>CAZOAE010000034.1:0-7742 GCA_964577725.1 uncultured Erysipelotrichaceae bacterium
AGTTGAAACTGTTAGTGAAGAAATTAATGAAAAAGAAGCAAAAAAAGCCGTTAATAAAATGATGTCTGGTAGTTTTGATTTAGATGATATGTTAGCGCAGTTGGAACAAATTAATAAAATGTCAATGTCTAAAATTTTAAAAATGATTCCAGGAATGCCAAAGATATCTGATGAAGATCAAGAAAAAGCAGATAAAAAAATGAAAGTTATAAAAGCAATTATTAATTCTATGACAAAAGAAGAAAGAAAAAATCCTGATATTATTAAAAATTCTCGTAAATTAAGAATTGCATCTGGAAGTGGAACAACTCCTACTGATATAAATAAATTATTAAAACAATTTGAAGATATGAAAAAAATGATGAAACAAATGCCGTCAATGATGAAAAGTGGCAAAATGCCAGGTGGTGGGTTTAAGTTTTAATTATCTTTGTTAAAATAAAAATGGATTGTTGATACCTAACTAAAACTTTAGGGAAATCAACAGTCTTTTTTTAATAAATAACTTAATTTGAAAAAAAACCATTTAGTAATACTACATATTCTTTATCAATTATTCTATAAAATTAATAATAGATTTTATAAAAAGAATAAAATATATAATATAAATTACGAAAAATAAGGAAATTTCCTTAAAAAACGAAATAATAGAGCATTAAATATTCTTATTAGAGAAGATTATATTGGTAATAATATAGCCGTGATTAACTATATCTTTATCTTATTTTTTAATAAATTTTTTCCCTTTTTCTATTGCTTCTATTTCCCAAGAAGGTGTGATATTATTTTCGATTTCATTTAATAAAGAAAGGTCTTCTTTATTTAGTTTTAATTTTTGAAATAAGTCTGGTCGTAATGTTTTTGTTAAATATAAACTTTGTTTTCTTTGCCATTTTTGAATGGCTTTATGGTTTCCAGAGAAAAGAATATCAGGTACTTTTTTTCCTTCATAATTAAATGGGAATGTGTATTGGGGATATTCTAATAAGTTATTATTAAAACTTTCTTCATTAATTGAGTGTTCACTTATTACATTTGGAATTAATCTTATAGTGGCATCAATAATAGATAATATAGCCACTTCTCCACCAGTTAAGATAAAATCACCGATAGAAATTAACTCATCAACATAATCTTCTATTCTTGTGTCTATCCCTTCATAATGTCCACATATAAAAGTTAGATGTTTTTCTTTTGAAAGTTCTAAGGCTTTTTCTTGATTAAAAGTTTTACCTTTTGGAGATGTTAAAAATATTTTACTATCACTTAAATCGGTTGATTTTAAAGCATCAATAATTGGTTGGCACATCATAATTAATCCAGCACCCCCACCATAAGGTGGATTATCAACACGATTATGTTTATCACAAGTAAAATCTCTAATATTAATTACTTCAAATTCAATTAATTTTTTATCAATTGCTCTTTTGATAATTGATGTATTAAAAAAAGAAGTAAAGTATTCTGGAAATAATGTTAAAATTGTGATTTTCATTATTCGATTAATCCTTCGATTAAATGGATAATAATTTTTTTGTTTTCTAAATCAACTTTTTTGATATAAAACTTTACAAATGGTATTAAAATTGTTTTCTCTGTATTTAATAGTTTTATTCTTAAAGAAATTTGTGAAGTGAAGTCTTCAACTTTTATGATAGTTCCAAATTTATTGTTATTTTCATCATAGGCATCTAATGATATTAAATCATTGAAATAGTAAGTGTCTTTTGGTAAATTTGGGATTTCTTCTTTTTTTACTTGAATATACCAACCAATAAATTTTTCAACATCATTAATTGTTTCAAATTCTTTAAAACTAACAAAATCAAATTCTCCTTCGTTGGAGTAAGTGTTGACAGTTACTTCAATAATTTCATTAGTTTTTTCATTTACTAAGTATAATTTGTTTCCTTTTTTATAACGGATATTAGCAAAATATGTTGTTGATTTTACTTTTACAACACCTTTTAAACCACGAGTTTTAATAATAATTCCAATATTTAAATAATTTTCCATATATCTTTTTCCTTATCTTTATTCT
This sequence comes from uncultured Erysipelotrichaceae bacterium, assembly GCA_964577725.1. Lineage (GTDB taxonomy): Bacteria > Bacillota_I > Bacilli_A > RFN20 > CAG-449 > CAG-449. The sequence continues at coordinate 2,042 of CAZOAE010000034.1, forward strand.
AAATAAAAAGATGTGGAATTTCCACATCATTTGTGCATTTAGTTATTCTTCAATAGTTCCTAATTTTATATGGATTCTTTGATTATTGTTTTTTCCAGCGATAGATAATACTTCTCTTAATGCATCTGCGGTTGAACCGTGTTTTCCAATTAATCTACCAGTATCATCAGCGGTACAACAAATAAGATAAACTAAATCTTTTTCTGAATCGCCTTCAAGTTGTTCGATAGTGACTTTTTCAGGATTGTTTAATATTCCATCAATAAATTGATGAATAATTGCGATATAATCCATATTAGTACCTACTTTTTACTTGAAGTGAACTTTGCAATAATTCCTTGCTTTGAAAGAAGAGATTTAACTGTATCTGAAGGTTGTGCACCTTTATTTAACCAGTTTAATACTTTTTCTTCATCAATTCTTACTTCACCATTCATTGGATCATAGAAACCAACTTGTTCAATAAATCTTCCATCTCTAGCATAGTGTGAATCTGCGACAATGATTCTATATGAAGGATCAAAGTGGCGACCAGTTCTTGTTAATCTAATTTTAACCATTTTAATTACTCCTTTTTTTCTAACATAAAGATAATAATATAAAAAGAAAAGGCTGTCAAGTAAATTTACTTAACATTAAATAATTTATTAATTGATTTTTTTGTTGAATTATGATTATTTTTTTAGTAAAATATTAAAGCATATGTGTGCAGTAATGGTCCTCTGTCTATATTTAGTTAAGAACATTATTTATTAATAAAGGAGAAAAAGAATGAATTGTCAATTAGTTGAAAAAATTACTAAAACACAAATTAGAAGCGATCTTCCTACATTTAAGGCTGGAGATACAATCAAATTATCATTAAAAATTATTGAAAATGGTAAATCAAGAATTCAAGTATTCCAAGGTGTTGTTATTTCTCGTCGTGGATCTGGTGTAAGTGAAACATTTATTGTTAGAAAAGAATCCGCTGGTATTGGTGTTGAAAGAACTTTCCCAGTTAACTCACCATCTATTGCTTCAATCGAAGTAATTAAACACGGTAGAGTTAGACGCAACAAGATTTACTTCTTACGTGATAGAAAAGGTAAATCTGCTAGACTTAAAGAAGTTTTATAAAAGATTATTTAGTAATTTGATTAAAGAGCCTAATTTTAGGCTCTTTTTTACTTTGCACTATTCAACAAAAAGTAGACAAATTATTTAGATTAAGGGGTAAAAAGTTGTTTAAATTGATTAGGAATTAAATAATTTAATGATAAGAAGGTATTTCAAAATTGAAGAAAAGAATATAATCTTTAACGCATTTAATAGGATCTTCTTTTTCTTTTATTTTAAAATCATTAAATAATTCATCTATTGAACAAATTGATTAAATTAATAATACTTTATTTTTTAAAAACTTCTATTATGGTACACTATAATTGTTAATAGAGGTTTTTTATTATGAAAAAAATAAGATATTTTATTCCAATTATACTATTATTATTTAGTAGTTGTGATCAAAATATTTATTCAAGTATTAATGATAGTTCTTCATCAAGTAGTTTTGAAGATACTTCATCAGTAACTATTGAAGAAAGTAGTTCAATAACAAGTGAAGAAAGTAGTAGTAACTCATCAAGTAGTTCTTTTACAACATCAAGTAGTAGTGTTTCTTCAATATCATCAAGTAGTGAAAAATTATCTTATAGTGTTGATACTGATTATTATAATGGTATTGATATAAATGCGACTGGAGCAACTTTAATGAATGCTTTACATAAAAAAATTAAAAGTTTCACCAGCGTTAGTTATGATTCTTTAAAAAAACATTTTAAAACAACTGATAATAACAATGGTTATTTTTGGGATATGTATTCTAATACTAAATATCCAATAACACAAGAAATATGTTCAAAAGTTTCAACTGAAGGAAATGGTTGGAATAGAGAACATTCTATTCCTAAATCTTGGTTTAATGATGAACCACCAATGATTTCAGATATTTTTCATTTATATCCTACTGATGCGAAAGTTAATGGAATGAGAAGTAATTATGCTTTTGGTGAAGTAACTGGTAAAGTTAAATATACATCAAAGAATGGTTGTAAATTAGGTTCAAGAAGTGGAAGTGGTCCAAGTACAGTATTTGAGCCTTGTGATGAATATAAAGGTGATTTTGCTAGAACTTATTTTTATTTTGCTACTTGTTATATGGATAAAACAATAAATAAAGAAAATGGTTCTTATATGTTTACTGGTTCTAATTCGTATCCTAAGTTAACTACTTATTCAATTGATTTACTTTTAAAATGGGATAAACTTGATCCAGTTTCTCAAAAAGAAATTGATCGTAATGAAGCGTGTTATAAAATACAAAAGAATAGAAATCCATTTATAGATTATCCTAGTTTTTCTCAACAAATTTGGGGATAATATTATTATGAAAAAGAAAATTTTAAAAATAGGTTTAGTTATTTTAGAATTAATTTTAGTTGGTGTTTGTTCTCTTATTTTAGTAAGGAATATTTGTTATACTCCAATAGTTATTAGTGAAACATCTATGTATCCAACATTACAAGATGGTGATTATGGTTATGTTATAAATACTAATTATGCTTTAAATAATATTAAAAGATTTGATGTTGTTACTTGTAAAGTTGAAAATAGGGAATATGAATTAATTAAAAGAGTTATTGGTTTACCTAATGAAACAATTGAGTTTCGTGGTGAAGATTGTCAGTTATGGGTTATAAATGGAGATAATGAAGAATTGATTGATCAAGATTTTGTTTCTAGTGAAGTTAAATCTTACACTGGTAATGGAAAATATGTTATTCCAGAAGATTCTTATTTTGTTTTAGGTGATAATAGAAAAGTATCGGTTGATTCTCGTAGTTTTGGAACAGTAGAAAAAGAAAATATAACTGGTATTTTAAAAGTTGTTATTGCTAATTGTTTAGTTAGTGAAGATGGTGAAATAATAGAAAAGAATTTTAAACCATTTGTTTATTTTTAAAGGAGTTATTTATGCAACAAAAGAATGTTCATTGGTTTCCAGGACATATGGTTAAAGCAATGAAGGAAATTGAAAGTAGATTAAATGTTATTGATTTAATTATTGAAGTAATTGATTCAAGAGCGCCTTTATCTTCAAAAAATCCTTTTTTAGAGAAGTTAACTTTATCAAAAAAAAGATTAATCGTTTTTACTAAAAAGGATTTGTGTGATATTAAAAAGATTAATTTTTATGAAAAATATTATCAAGAAAAAGGTTATTCGACAATTATTGCAAATCTTAATGAAAAAAAAGATGTTGTTGATATAGTAAATAAAGTTTTTGAATTAGGGAAAGAAAGGCAAGAAAAATATATTAAAAGGGGTATGAAAGTTCAACCATTAAGAGTAATGATTATTGGAATACCTAATGTTGGAAAGTCTACTTTAATTAATCGTTTAAGTAGAAGAAATGTTGCTTCAGTAAGAAATACTCCAGGTCATACTCGAGCGCAGCAATGGATTAGAATTAATGAAAATTTTGAATTATTAGATACTCCTGGTGTATTACCACCACATTATGATGATAAAAATGTTTCTATTAATTTAGCCTTAATTGGAGCAATAAAAGAGAATATTTTACCTTTAGATGAATTATATTCACATTTAATAGATTTTTTGTTAAGTAATTATTCAAATTGTTTATATGATAGATATAAAATTGATTTAAGTATAAAAGATGAACATTTAATAACAGAAGCGATAGCAAAATCTCGTGGTTTATTATTAAAAGGTGGATTATATGATGAAGATTCAACTAAAAAGTTAGTTTTAAAAGAATTTAAAGAAGGGTTACTAACAAAAGTGGTGATTGATGATGTTAGATTATGAGAAAAAATTATATGAAGAAGGTTATGAATTAATCGCTGGTTGTGATGAAGCGGGGCGTGGACCTTTATGTGGACCAGTTGTATGTGCTTGTTGTATTATGCCTAAAAATTATTGTAATGAAGAAATTAATGATTCAAAAAAATTAACAGATAAAAAAAGAAAGAAACTTTATGAGATAATTATTAAAGATGCGATAAGTTATGCGATAGTTGAAATTTCTCCCCAAGAAATTGATCAAATTAATATTTATGAAGCGTCAAGAAAAGGAATGCAAGATGCGATTGAAAAGTTAAGTGTTAAGCCAGATTATATTTTAACTGATGCGATGCCTTTAAATAAGTTTAAAGATATCCCCCAAGAAGCGATTATTAAAGGAGATGCTAAAGCTATAAATATTGCTGCCGCTTCTATTTTAGCAAAAGTGACTAGAGATAATATTATGGATCAATTAGATAAAATGTATCCAGAGTATCAATTTAGTAAGCATAAAGGTTATCCTACTAAATTGCATTTAGAACTTTTAGAAAAATATAAACCTATAAAAGAAATTTATCGTTATAGTTATAAACCAGTAAAAAAATATACTTTTGAACAAATTTCATTAAAAATTTAGTAATTATTTCAAAATCTTCCTAATAAATAAATAGGGAGGTTTTTTTATGAGAAATATATTGATATATTTTGCTATTAAATATAAAGGTAATTATAAAAAAATATATAATGCGATTTTAAAAAAAGAGATTGTTGATTCTAGTGAAATTGAAAAAGTAAAGAAGTTAGATATAAAAGCAATTACAATAATTGATGATATTTATCCTATATCGTTAAAAAATTGTTATCAACCACCTTTTGTTTTGTTTTATAAAGGTGATATTTCTTTAATTAATAGTGAACTTTCACTCGCGGTTATTGGTTCAAGAGATAGTTCGAAATATGGTATAGATGTTACAAAATATATATTAAGTGATTTATTATCAAAAAAAAGTGTCACAATAATATCGGGGCTTGCTAAAGGAATTGATACAATCGCACATTTAGAAGCATTACATTTTAATCAAAAAACAATCGCAGTATTAGGGTGTGGTATTGATAATTGTTATCCAAAAGGTAATGAAAATTTAAAATTAGAAATAGAAAATAGTGGTCTTGTTATCAGTGAATATCCTAATAAATGTCAGCCTAGAAAAGAGTATTTTCCTATGAGAAATAGAATTATAAGTGCGTTAAGTAATGGGGTATTAGTAACATCAGCAAAAAGTAGAAGTGGAACAAAGATAACTGTTAGATATGCTTTAGAACAAGGGAAGACAATTTTTTCAATTCCGTATTCGATTTTTGAAGATTCTTATTGTAATGAATTAATTAAAGAAGGGGCAATTCCAGTTTTATCAGGGCAAGATATTATTGATTTTATGTAAAAAGATAAAATTTTAAAAAATTTATTATTATTATCTTATTAATAATAATGTCATTAATGTGAAAAAAATGGTTATAAATTTAATTGACAATTAATAATTTGGTATGAATAATTATTAAGTGCGGAGGCGCTGTATGAAATTAATTATTGTTGAATCGCCTACAAAATGTGAAACCATAAAAAAATATTTAGGTAGTGATTATGAAGTTGTAGCATCTTATGGACATATTAGAGATCTTTCCACCAGTGGGAAAGGTGGTTTAGGAGTTAATGTTTTAGAAGATTTTAAACCAACATATATAATTAATAAAGATAAAACTAGTGTTGTTTCTAATTTAAAAAAATATGCGAAAAAGGCTGAAGAAATTTATCTTGCAACCGACCCTGATAGAGAAGGAGAAGCGATTTCTTGGC
>CAZOAE010000035.1:0-7696 GCA_964577725.1 uncultured Erysipelotrichaceae bacterium
TGCAGGTTTAAATGTAAGAATAAGTATTTTCTTAAATCCCATTTTTTTAGCAAGTTGATAAGTAGCAAAAGTCTTACCAAAACGCATTTTAGCATTCCATAAAAATTTTGGTGGTTTATCTGGAGTTTCTTCCTTAGCGTGAACAAAATATTTTTCAGTCATATCGACAGCATATTTTTGTTCATCTCTCATAGAAAATGTCCAAGTTCTTTTACCTTCAAGTTTAATACCAGTTATTAACTCTTGTACTGCATCATCAATATCCTTAGTAGAACAATTAAACCATTCATTATGATCTAATCCTTCATTAAGTTGTTTAAAATGTTTTCGGTGTAATATTTTATGTACATCTTTATCCGTAAAACAAGTACCATCTGGTCGCATTGCTGAATGCTTATAAACTATTTTAAAATTACTTATACCAGCGGTATGAAGTTGTTCTTTTATTCTTTCTTCTGTATTTTCTCTATCTGTAAATCCTACTTTAATATAACCATTATGATCAGAAAGATCTGGTAAAATATATCCATAAATAGTAGGAACAACAGAAGGTCTATTATGTAAAATATCCGCTAAACTAATTCCCGACATTATTCAATTCCCCCATCCATTGGTCTATCTGTCTTAACTCCATCAAAAAGACTATCAATAAACTTTATTTCTATTTCGGTTAAACCAAAATATTCATATAGTGTTTCATCATTATATTCTTTAGAAAAATCAACAAGTGGTATTAATTCAAAATTTTGTTGTGACATATTCATACCACTGCGACCAAAAAATAACATTGATTTAAAGAATCGAGTCGACATATATTTTAAGCAATTAATGGATTCAGTTTCAGTTGAGAAAAGTCCAACTTTAAGAAATGTTTCTGTACATATTTCATTAGGTTTACCTAAAATAATTTCGGGATATTCTAAACTATTTGAACTATATGCTTTAGAAAAAAACAATTTATATTTATTTATAGCATCAAGACCTTTTCCAACTGAAGATTTATTAACATAACCAATTGTTCTTTTTGCTCCACCTTTTTTTCCTTTTACACCATAGATTTTTATTTTTTCTGCACAATATGAATCAGTCAATCCAGAATAAGCATAATTTTCTGGTCGATTGAATAAATCAGATGTGAAACCAAAATAATTTCTTGATGAAACAATTTCATCAAAAAATTTATTAGATTTTTTCATCACTTTTTCTATTATGGATATTTGTCTAGGATCTCTTATAACAGTTTTTGATATTCCATTATTAAGATATCGTGTTGATGTAATCTCATTAGATGATTCGGGTTTGAAAGTATAAGATACTTTTCCAGAATAAGACTTGTCCCATAAAAAATAACAAACACCACCATCTAAATGTATACCTGGAAAACATTCTTGTGCATTTTCAAAGTCATATAAATATTTGATTCTAGTGTCATTCATCATCATTTCTCTAAACTTGTCTAGCCCTTTGCCACCTTTTAGCCAACGAGAAGGAATAATCATAGTGAGATATGAAGGTTTTAATTTTAAAGCTTGTTCAATAAAAAGATGATATATTGGCTTAGCACTATCACCAGTACCACCACCATCTGATAATTGATAAGGTGGATTTCCTATAATAACATCAAATTTCATATTAAATATCTCCTTTGGATCTCTATGGATAAATTCATAAGCGTGTGATTCTAATTCTGGATCACGATCGTATTCATTTTTTGATGCACCACAAAATTTGCATTTACCGTTAAGCCATGTATGTTTAATTTTTTTAAATCTAATATTTCCTTCTGGATTATCAAAATGTGAAACAGAATATCTGCAATTGGGTGATTTTGAACAGTATACGCTTCGGCGAGAAAGTAGACTAGTTAGTTCAGTAATTGCAATTCCATATAATTGATTATGAAATATATGGTCGATACGCTCTTGTAGGTTAGGAATTTCATTTTCTAGTCCAATAAGTAATCGTTTTGCAATTTCTCGTAAATATACACCAGTTTTACAAGCGGGATCTAAAAATTTAGTATTGGGATTTTTAAATAATTCTTGTGGTAACATATCAAGCATTCTATTAACAACTTCTGGGGAAGTAAAAACTTCATCATTAGATAAATTGGCTAAGCATGATAATACATCTGGTGTATGTAGTGTTTTATTTTTATTTATTTTATCAAAGAAAGATTCAGTCATTTTCGTTAATTCTCCTATAATGTAAGGCAACATATTCTTTTATTGGCTTGGCAATGTATTCTCCAGTAATGGGGTTAATTGTTAGGTATTTATCAATATCATCTTCATTATCAAATAGGGATTGTTGCTGTTTTTTTTGTGGTTTTTCTCCAACTTTTAAAAGTACATCAAGTCTAAAATCTCTACGCTTTAGATTTGTTCCACCGACAATACTCCATTCTGGAAATATAATAGGAATATTTGTATCTTGTTGATTTTCATCTACACACATTAGAGTTAAAGCATTTCCACAGAGAATGTTTTTACTTAGGATATATTTAACGGCTTGTATTGTTTGTTCGTTAACTTCTTTTTTACAGATTGTTTTATATTCTTTATTCCAAATATTAAATAGTCGATTACGACATTCAATTATGTTATCTAGCATAATATCTACACCATAAATGCTTGTTATTGCAAATACAGAGAATCGTTCATAATCGTATGGACTGCGTTTATAATTTTTCTTTACATTATTAAGTTTTCGAGTTAAGATTTCCGCTAGAAAATTTCCATTTCCACAAGCTGGTTCTAAAAATCTTTTGCTATAGTCTTCGCACATATTTTGAACCAAATCACACATTGATTTAACTTCTCGTTCGGCTGTAAATACTTCTCCATGATTTGAAACCCGCTGCTTGGATTTAATTTGTTTTAATGCCATAAAACCTACTTTCTCTGCACCGAATATCACACTCGGTGTGAAAAATTAGAAAAAAGCATAAAAAAATAAGCATAAACTCAATAAAACTTGAATCTATGCCTTTAATAAGAAAATAATTTGAGAAAATATGTGGAAATATGTTATAATTATTGACAAGAAATTTGAAAAAATTGCACCGAGTGTGATATTCGGTGCAGTAATTATTTAATCAATAAAGTGTAATTTATTCATCATTGTAATTTTAGTTTCAAGCATACTATGAGCGTATCTGTTAAGTGTAATGGAAGCATTTTTATGTCCCATAATCTCAGATAGTGTTTTAATATCCATACCACATTCAATAGCACGAGTGGCAAATGAATGTCTAATAGAGTGAAAGTTTAATTTTCTAATATTTACTTTTTCAGTTAGTTTTTCAAAGATATATTGATATGAACGGATTGACATTCGTTCGCCTTTTTTATTTTCTATTACATAATCACTTTTTGCTGTTAATCTATATTCTTTTAATAAATTAATAATACAAGTTGGTAATGGTATAATACGGTTAGATGATTTAGTTTTAGTTTTATCTATGTAGACTTCCCAATTACCAGTTTTGTTTTTATTAAGGTATGCTGTTTTATTAACATAAATAATATCTTTATTGAAATCTATATCACTCCATTCAAGTGCGATTAGTTCTCCAATTCTCATACCCGAATAGAATCCTAATAAGATACCAAATAATCTTCTATCATTAGAAGTTTGAATATATGTTTCGATTTTCTTTTGTTCTTCACGAGTAAATGCTTCTATTTTTTTATAATCATTAGGTATTCTTTTAATTCTTAGACATGGATTGGTTTCACATAATTCCATATCAACTGCGTATTCAAATGCCATACTAAGTACGGTAAGTATAAGGTTAATGCTTGATGATGACATTGTATTGCCATTTTTTAAATTACCATCTTTTTTCTTTTTTGAGAGAAATTCTTGGATCATTTTTCTTTTTAAATCGTTAATAGTTATATTACCTAAATTTGGTATTAAATGTAATTTTATAATGCTTTGATATCTATTATAGGTACGGGGTTTTATTCTATCTTTTTCATAGTTATCTAGCCACATTAGTAATAGTTTTTTAATAGTCATAGTAAAATTTCCTTTTTTTATCATTTTACTAAACATTATTTTTTTAGTTTCATAAAAAAAAGGACTGCGAAGCCCTTTTTTAATTATAAAAATATATAAATCAATTATTTTCTAAACGGAATACTATCAATTTTAATTTCTTTAGCCATTAATTTAATCATTTCCACTAGTTGATTTGACTTTGGATTTTTCATTTCTTTCAACGCATACATTTGTCCAATTTCATATAAAGAATAATTTGAAATAAAACAAGTTAATAAACGCTTTCTTAATCTTTCATTTAATAAAGGAAAAATTATATTATCACGCACAATTTCATTTTTATATTCATTACCAAAATCATCAAGAATTAAAACATCAACATTCATTAATTTTGTTAATTCTTCATTAAAAACTTCTTTATTAGTAAAAAATAAATCATTAATTTCTCTTATTCTTATTGGAGAATCTAAATAAGCAACATTCTTTTTATTTTTTTCAATATGAGTTTTAGCAAAAACACTCATCATAAATGTTTTTCCACATTGTCTTGAACCAAATAAATATACCCCTATATCTAAATCATTTTTAATAATAGATGTTAATTCTTTTATTATTTTTTTTCTACTATCAATAAAATCTTGATTTAATAAATCTTTAAATTCATAATTTAGATTATTTTCATCAAAATCACGAGCAAGGAATAAATGATTTAACTTTAAAGTTTTTTCATATTTTTTACACGCTTTAAGAGTATAATCAATTTCTCCTTCACTATTTATAAATAAAGATAAACAAATCCCTTTTGTTGATTTTTTACATAAATTAACATCTTTACAGCCATTACAACTTTCTACTTCTTCTAAAACCTTTAAAAATTTCGACATATTATCAATAATTTCTTCATCACTAATTTCGTTATCTTTAATAAAATCATCAAAAAAGCCACATTCTTTAACCATTTTTAAATAGCTTTTTCTCATTTCTAAAAGATTTTCATTTACAATATTAATCTTTAACTTTTCCATTATAAATCCTCGATTTCTTTTAATAAATCATCTAATTCAATATCATCTTCTTTTTCAACATTTTTATTTTCAACTTTTTTCTTAGTCTTTGATAATAAGGCATTACACGCTGCTAAAGCAGTTGTAATATTTTTTCTAACTAAAGTTGAAGCAATCTTTTTTGCATACGCCGAAGATAAAGTATCATTACATCTAATTAAGGTATAATCAACAATAACATTTATAACTGCAGGTGGTAAATTATAATTTAATGATAAATCATTAATAATTTTAACATCACTTGGAGAAGGTAAAGTACCATTTTGCTTAATTCTTAAATACTCAAATGGAGATAATGAATTAAACTCATTTAATTTTTGTCCAAATTTATCATCATTAGAATATTCTTTTACTTCATTATTAACATCAACAATTCTAATTCCTTGTTTCATTTTTTGAGCGTATTCTAATAATTTTTTATGATTTAACTCGTTATCTTCAAAGTAACATCTTTGTACAATATCAACAGTTGTTGCCACATCAAAGCCAAATAAAACAGCAATTCTATTAATTTCTTTTAAATCATCTTCAGCAATCATTTTAATTGAAATTTGTGAAGTATTTTTTATTTCTTTTAAGAAATTATTTATATCAAAATTTGAAACAAGTGATAATGATTTTCTTCCCCTAGAAGTTTTAATATTAATCACTTTTAAAGTTTCATCTTGATCAAGATTATAAACATCATTAAATTTTAAAGTAATATCTTCTAAATTTTCATCATAAGAATGATTTGTTGAATATAAAATTGATAATCTTTTTACTTCTTTCATTGATATTTTTTCTGATAATAAACCTTTATAAATAGGATCATTAAAAAATTCTTGGGGTGATTTAGGCGCATATAATTCGTATAAAAAAGAATATTTATTTCTATCTAATTTTCTACGATAAGTTTTTAATAAACCAATTCCTTCAAGTTTTTTTCTTGCTTCAAATAAATCAGTAAGTTCAATTCCCATTTTTTTACATAAAGAAATATGCTTTACCAAAGGTTGAATATCATTATATTTTGCTTCACTCCATAATGTAAAATATAACGATAATGCAGCATAACCAATAATTGGTTGATATAATGTTGTAATAATTCCACGATCATAACTTGCTAACATTGATCCTAATCTAACTTCGTAATAATCATCATTAGCAATAAAATTCAATTTTTTCATTAAATCACCTTCTTGTTAAATAATACCAAAATAATTTATTAATTGTATAGTTTCATTGGTTAATTGTTTAAAAATAATTCGTATTATGATATATTTTGTTTGTATATCGTTTTGATATATTGACTAATAATAGTAGAGGTAAACAGATGAATATTAACAAAAACACAAAAATAATATGTACAATTGGTCCTGCTTCCGACACATATGAAACTTGTAAAGAACTTTATAATGCTGGAATGAATGTAATGAGATGTAATTTTTCTCATGGTGCTTATGATGAACATTTAAACAAATTATTAATCGCTGAAAGATTAGAAAAAGAAGATGGAATTATTGTTCCAGTCATGCTTGATACAAAAGGACCAGAAATTAGAACACACGATTTTGATGGTGGTTCTGCTTCTATTCAAACTGATGACATAGTTAGAATTTCAATGAAAAAAATATTAGGAAATAATAAAAAGTTTTCTGTTACATATCCTAACTTATATGATGATGTTAAAATTGGTGATCGTGTTAAATTAGATGATGGAAATTTAACATTAATCGTTTTAGAAAAAGATGAAGAAAAAAGAGAATTAGTTACTAAAGCCGTTAATCATCACATTATTAGAGATAAAAGGGGTATTAATTGTCCTGATACCGAGATTAAAATGGATTATATTTCTAAAAAAGACCATGATGATTTAGTTTGGGGTTGCCAACAAAGATTTTCTTTTGTTGCCGCTTCATTTGTAAGAAATAAAGAAGATGTTTTAGCAATCAAAAAAATATTATTAGAAAATAATCGTCCAGATATAAAAATTATTTCAAAAATTGAAAATCCTTCCGCAATTAACAATATTGATTCAATTATTGAAACAAGTGATGGAATAATGATTGCTCGTGGTGACTTAGGTGTTGAAATTCCTGCAGAAGAAGTACCTATCGTTCAAAAAACAATTATTAAAAAATGTATTGAAGCAGGTAAACCAGTTATTACTGCAACTCAAATGCTCGATTCAATGAAACATAATCCTAATCCTACTCGTGCAGAAGTTTCTGATGTTGCAAATGCTGTCCTTGAATCAACTGACTGTGTAATGTTATCTGCTGAATCCGCAAGTGGAGAATATCCAGTTATCACCGCTTCAACTCAAGCAACTATCGCAAAAAGAATGGAAGAATATACTGACTATTCTGCAAAAGCAACTGCTTCATTTAAATCATTTATGCTTAAAACACATAAAACAGTTAACTCAGCAATGGCTAATAATGTTGTTCAAACTGCTGTATTAACTGACACAAAATTAATAGTTTGCTTTTCTTCTTCTCCAGAAAGTGCAAAATTAATTTCAAAAGCAAGACCATGTTGCCCAATTCTATTTGTTACCGACAATCGTTTAGAAGCATTTGCAAGTTGTCTTAACTGGGGTGTTTATCCAGTAATTCTTCCACATTTACCTCAATTTATTG
>CAZOAE010000036.1:0-7570 GCA_964577725.1 uncultured Erysipelotrichaceae bacterium
ATAATTTATTTTTAATAGTAAGATCTTACTGGTGTAACAATTTGAACAATAGATTCATCATCAATAGATGAAACTTTAAATGCTGACATTTCCCCAACAAAAGATAAAACAACATCTTCACTTTGTGCCGCTTTTATTGCATCTATAACATAATTAACATTAAATGATATTTCAAATCTATCACCTTTATATCTAAAGTCTTCTATTATTTCATTTGCTGAACCAATTTGTTCTGATTTTGATGATATTTCTAATTCATCACTAGATACTGTTAATTTAACAATATTTTCTCTTTCAACTGCGAGTAATGAAACTCTTTCCATCGCGGATATAAAACTTGCAGAATTTACTTGTAATTCATATGGATAAGTTGCTGGGAACATACCCGATACTTTTGGAAAATCTCCAGCGATTAATCGAGAATAAATACTAGTATTTCCAATAATAAACACAACTTTATTTTGAGAAATAGATATTTCAACATTTTCATTATCAATTAATTTAGAAATTTCATTTAAAGTTTTAACCGGAATATTAGCAATAAAAGATAATTCTTGATCGATATTAAATGTTTTCTTAGATAAACGATAACTATCAGTAGCAACAAATTCAATACTATTACCATTACATTTTGCGTTAATTGCTGTTAAAACTGGTCTAACTTCTTTAGTTGATGCAGCGAAAGCAGTTTGTGAAACAATTTTCTTTAAATCTTCACCTTTAATTATTAATTTTTGTCCATCACTAGATAAATCTAAATCTGGATATTCATATGAAGGCATTGATTTTAATTTAAAATCTGATTTATTATCACTAATTCTAGCAATAACATCATCAATAATTTCTAAAGAAACAAATTCTGCATCTAATTTTCTTATAATTTCTAATAAAAATTTTGCAGTAATTAAAGTTTCACCAACTTCATAATCAGTAATAATATTTTTATCATTTTCTTTAATTGGGCAACTTGATGAAATAGTTAATTCACCATTACTACCTAAAACAATTAACTCATTTTCATTCATTTTAATTTTATAATTAAGATATGCTGGTGTTGGTGATTTTTGTACGATAGCAATATTTACAATGTTTAATAATTTTAAAAAGCGTAAACGATCGATAGTAAATTTCATAAAATAATCTCCTTAATTTCTTTATATATTTTAATAATAATAAAGGCTGTGGATTATGTGGAAAACTCCATTAATTGCCAAATATTTTTACCTTTAATATTATACCATATCATATAGATAAAAAGCCATAAAATAGTCATTTTTTTAATGCTTTTTTTATGTTAGAAATAGCGTTATAAAGTTGTGAATCAACCTTATTTTCTTTCCCCACTTTTTCCACAGCGGTCATCACAGTACTGTGGTCTCTTTTGAAGATAGTTCCAATTTTAACATAAGAAGTTGATAATAAAGTTCGACATAGATACATTGAAATTCTTCTAGCAAGAGCAACTTGAGCATTTCTAATTGGGGATAATATTTGTTCAGTTGAAATACTATAATAATTAGAAACTTCATTGATAATATCATCTTCAGTTATCATTTTCTTTTTACTATTTTTAGGTAACACAACATTCACTGCTTCTTGAATATCTTTAAGAGTAACTCTTTCATTACCAACAATAGAAACTGTATGGAATAATAAGCGATTTAACGCTCCTTCCAATTCTCTAACATTCTTTGAAAATGTTTCAGCAAGAAATTGTAAGCCATCTTCATCATAATTAGATAAATCCAATCCTTGAGAAACTATTTTTCTTTTTAATATTTCTAATAAAGTTTCAGTATCTGGATTTTGAATATTAACACTTAATCCCATATTAAAGCGAGAAACTAATCTATCTTCTAAATCTTTTAAATCACTTGGGTGGCGATCAGAAGTTAAAACAATTTGTTTACCATTATTAACTAAAGCATTGAAAATATAAAAGAACATTTCAGATGTTTTAGTTTTATTTGATAAAAATTGAATATCATCAACAAGTAATAAATCAACAGTGTTGAAAAAATCTTTTAAAGACTGATTATCTTGTCCACCATGAACATATTTTACAAATTCATCAATAAAAACATCTGTTGTAATATACAAAACACGAGAAGATGGATTTTTTTCTTTAAAATAATTGCCAATCGCGTGTAATAAATGAGTTTTACCAAGACCAGATTTTGAATAAATGAATAATGGATTAAAATATTTACCTGGATCTTTTGAAATCATTAATGAAGCGGTAACTGCATCTTTATTACAATTACCAACAACAAAATTATCAAAAGTATACTTACTATTTAATTTACAATTTGAAAAATAAGGTTTATCTAAATTAACATTTTGATTAATTACAGTAGGTTTAATATTAGTTTCAATCTCATCATTAAGATAAAAAGATAACTTAAATTCCTTATTTGTGACATAATTAATCGCATCATTTAAAAGTTTTGAATGTTCAGGATTTGATAAATATGATTTTACTAAGACACTTGGAGTAATTATTTTCATAGAATCATCAGTCATTTCGACTAATTTTAATTCAGCATAAAAAAGTGAATAATTGTGATAATCTTTTTGTAAATCTTTTTCAAGTTTTGATAAAACTCGATTCCAAATATTTTTTTGTCTTGATACAGTGATAGGCATAAAAAACTACTCCTTTGTGGTAAACAACAAAATGATATCATATTTTTTTATAAAAAAAATCCTAAAAAAATCTAAAAAAAATAATCCACAAAAATAAAATAAAAAAAAGACTTATAAATAGGCTTTTTTTTAGGTTATCCACATTTTGTAATGTTGAAAACTAAGTTAATAAAAATGTGTGGATAAGTCAATGTGGATAATGTGGAAAGTTAAAAACATTTTTAAAATATATGTGGACAAAAAAAGACTTAAAATTAGGCATTAATTAAGTTTTAACAACACAAAATAATTGCAATCCACAATT
The DNA here is from genome assembly GCA_964577725.1 of uncultured Erysipelotrichaceae bacterium. Classification (GTDB taxonomy): domain Bacteria; phylum Bacillota_I; class Bacilli_A; order RFN20; family CAG-449; genus CAG-449. The sequence goes on from CAZOAE010000036.1 coordinate 2,951, forward strand.
AAAAATAATGTGGAAATTTTATTTTTTAATAAATGAAAAAACTATAAAAATATTGAATAAAATTATAAAAAAACTCACTTTTCTTTTAAATACTATTTTTTATGTTAAAAATCAAGAAAAAAATTATTTTTTTAACATAATAATGTTATACAAATTTTTTATTCAAATTTTTTTGTTTAAGTTGACTTATGAATTATATATATATATAATCATTATCGTATGTTAGTACTAATCGGAGGTGTATCAAATGAAAAGAACGTATCAACCAAGCAAAAGAAAACACACATCCGTTAATGGTTTCCGTGCTAGAATGGCAACCCCAAACGGTAGAAAAGTGTTGGCTAGAAGAAGATTAAAAGGAAGAAAAGTCCTTTCTGCTTAATTCTTAATTTTCTAATTAAACCACTAGGGGTACATCTCTAGTGGTTTTTATCAAAATTAGGTTTGATGATGAAAAAAGAAGATAGAGTTAAATCAAGTATTGATTTTCAAAAAGTAATTTCATCTAAACAAAAAAAGAATTCACTTTGCTTTGTTGTTTATTATCGTGATAACAAGTTATGTTCACATTGTAGATTTGGTATCACTGCACCAAAAAAAATTGGAAACGCTGTTACAAGAGTAAAAATTAGACGACAAGTTCGTTCAATGATACAAAATATAAAAAAAACATACAACATTGAAAAAAAAGATTATGTAATTATTGTAAAAAAGAATTTTTTAGAAAATGATTACAAAACAAACTTATTACAATTACAAAAAATTATTATTAAATCGGAGGAATAATTAAATGAAAAAAAACTTGTGGAAAGTTGGTTTATTATTCTTAGGTGCATTAGTTTTAACTGGATGTACCGCATCATTTACAACTGTTCAAGATAAATCAAATATGATGGTTTATTATGAAAATAAAATTGTAACATATGATAAAGAAGAAATAACAAACCAAGAAGCAATAGTTAAAGATGTCGCTAAATCTGGTTATGCAACACCAACAGATGATTTTTTTAATTATATTGAAGTAAAAGTTGCTAATGAAGTAAAAGCAAGTTATGGAACAAGCACTATTACTATTGATGAAAATAAATTAACTTATAACGAATTAAGTGTTGATCAATTAGTTAGTGAAGGCTCTATAAGAGATATTTTTATTGCAACTAACGAATATTCATTAGTAAAATACGCTAAAGCAAAAACAAAAAGTTTAGATGATATGTGGCATAACTATGATATCTGGGTTTCATCTTGTTTAGATGATTCATTAGAAGTTATTGGTAAAAAATTAACAATAGATGATATTGGTGGAAATTATTACCATACCGCTATGAAAAATACATATGAAACATACGCAACAAGTTTCACTGCAACAATTACTCCAGAAGATGGAAATTTCTCAGGAGTAAATCTTGAAGGAAAATCTTGGGGACACGCATTTAAAGAAGTTGGTTTCATAGAAGGATTATTAGTATGGCCAATATCTGCATTACTATATTATTTTGCTCAATTATTTTCTGCTTTAGGAGTATGGGGAACAATTTTATCTATTCTTTTAGTTACAATTATTGTTAGGGGTATATTGTTGTTATTAACATTTAAACAAACTGCTTCACAACAAAAAATGACTCAATTACAACCAGAATTAGCAAAAATTCAAGAAAAATATCCAAATGCTGATACTAATCAAAATCAAAAACAATTAATGGCACAAGAACAAATGAATTTGTATAAAAAATATAACATTAATCCATTTGGAATGTTTATTGTTTTAATTTTCCAATTCCCAATATTTATTGCAGTATGGGGAGCAATGTCTGGTTCAGCAATTTTAAGAGAAGGAAATCTTTTTGGTTTAGCATTATCAGATGTAACTTGGAGTGCAATTATTAATTGGAATGGAACTTCATCAGTTGTAGCGTTAATCATTTTTATTCTTATGGCTGTTGCACAAGCAATATCAATGTTATTACCACAATATTTACAAAAGAAAAGAACTGAAAAAGTTGCAAAATTAGGTAAGAATCCAGCAAAAAATCAAACAATGAATCAAATGAAAATTATGAATATTGTTATGTTAATAATGATTATATTTACTGGTACGCAATTACCAATAGCAATGTCAATATATTGGATTATTACTGCATTAATATCTTTAATGCAATCACTTATAATTTCTAATATTTCAAATAAGAATATTAAAAATAAAAAATAAAGAGGAGTAAATATGAAATACACAGCAAAAACATTAGAAGAAGCAATTAAACTTGCTGCTGAAAAAGAATATTGTTCTATTGAAGAAATTGATTATATATTAATTGAACAAAATGAAGAACAAACAACAATTGATGTTTATACCATTATGGATGTTATTGAATTTGCTAAAAATTATGTTCATGATGGAATTGAAAAATTAGGATTTGATAATAAAGTAACACCATCATTAAAAGAAGGAATTATTAATTTAAAAATTGATTCTGATCGTAATTCAATTTTAATTGGAAAAAATGGTAAATCACTTCAAGCGTTAAATGAATTAACAAAACTCGCAGTTAATAACAAATTTAAAAAGAGATTTAGAATACTTCTTGATATTAATGGATATAAACAAGAAAAATATGAGAAATTAAATCATATGGCTAAAAAACTTGCTCATGATGTTCAAAAAACTCATGTTGATGTTATTCTTGATCCAATGCCCGCAGATGAAAGGAGAGCAATACATAACGCTCTTGCGGGAATGCCACATATTAAAACTGAATCAGAAGGAACTGGTAAACAAAGACAATTACATATTAAATATGTAGATTAAAAGACTGGAAAACAGTCTTTTTTTAAAAATAAGGAATAATAAAATGAGATTAGATAAATTTTTAAAAGTTTCACGAATAATAAAAAGAAGAACAATAGCGAAAAATGTTACCGATTTAGGGTTTATAAAAATAAATGGAAAAATTGCTAAACCATCAAATGAAGTTAAAGTTGATGATATATTAGAACTAACTTTAGGGGAAAGAGTTTTAGTGGTTAAAATAAAAAATATAACGAAAACTACAAGTAAAGAAATGTCTAGTGAAATGTTTGAAATAATAGATGAAAAAATCCAAAAAATATAAATTTTACATAAAATAATAACTTTTTTCATAAACATTTACTAGGAGGTTTTATGGAAGAAAAAGTGATTAGTAAAAAACATAGTATCTGTGTTTATGAAAGAAAAGAAATTGTTATTGAAGGAGTTAACAAATTAGATAGTTTTGATAAAAATGAATTTTTAATTAATACTACGAAAGGTTACTTACATATTCAAGGAAATGAATTAACATTAGGAAATATGGATATGGAAAAAGGAATTATTTCAATAAATGGAAATGTTGATTCTTTAATATATCTAAATTCAACAAATAAAAATCAAAAAAAAGAAGGTTTTTTTAAAAAATTATTTAAATAAATGAGTTTATTTCAACAATTTCAAACAATAATTGGTTCAATATTTATTGGTTCTTTTTTTCTATTTTGTTGGACTTTATTTAATCGTATATTCTATTCAAAAAAATTGATTATCATTCGTGTTCCATGTGAAATATCTTTATTTTGTTTATTTAGTTATTTATATTATTTATTTATCTGTCAATTTTCATATGGAATATTTAATATTTATTATATTCCTTGTCTTTTACTAGGGGCTTATTTATATTACAAATTTTATGCTTATCATTTTGAGTGTTTTTTTGAAAATATTGCTATCAGTTTAGACTCAATAATACTAACATCAATAAAATTGAAAATAAAAAAAATATGTGATAAAATCAAGACTAGGAGAAAGGAAAAATATGAAAAAAAGATTAACAAAAAGAACAAATAGACTTATAAGTATTATTTGCATCTGCATATTTGGCTTTTCTTTAGTGTGTTTAGGAACGGTTTTATATAATATATATAATACTTATCAAGAACATATTAGATTAGAAGAAGAATATAAAAAGATTCAAGAAGAAGAAGAATATATTAAATCAATGCTTGAAAAAATAGGGGGAGATGGTTATTTGAATGTTTATTCAAGTGATGAAATGGTAGAGTATAATAAAAATAATGAACCGATAATTATAATAATTGGAAAATGACGACAAAATTCGTCATTTTTTTATCAAAAGAATAATTTAATATCTACTTATGGGCAAAACAAATAAGTATTCTTTATTATATTCGAAAACAAATCACATCATTGAAAATATAATTTTTATAATTATAAGTATTTTGATTTGTTTAATTTCTAATAATTATTCGTTTAATCCTTTTTTATTAGTATTAATTTACATTAGTTATATAAGGGGAATTAATAATTATTTATTTACTGTGGCATCAACTATAATAGTAAGTTTAATTTTAAATGTTTCGTATGGATTAGAAATAATTTTTATTAATATAAGTTTCTTTTTGTTTTGTCTTTTATTTTGTTTAATAAAAAAACAATTATTTATAAAAAAATATGGACCATTTATTTTTACTAATTTATTAATATTTATCCTTTATTTATCAAAATATTTTTCAATTGAAAACATCATTAATTTACTTATCAGTATGATAATATCGTTCATATTATTATATGGATATTTATCATTTACA
>CAZOAE010000037.1:0-7410 GCA_964577725.1 uncultured Erysipelotrichaceae bacterium
TTTTCCCTTCTACCTTTTTCAATAGCAATCTTTCTTTCTTTATGCTTATTAAATTTAATATGTTTTTCAATAAATAAGTGAAGTGGAATTAATGTAAAGAATCCAATAATACCATTAACTAATAAAGAAATAATCGCACCAACATAAATTAATAACATATTAGATGGAGATAAAGGTATTAACACTAATAATAAGATAATTAAACCAATAACCATTTTTACATAAGCACCAGCGTATTCTTTTTGTGCTTGTAATGCAATTTCTTCTCTTTGAGAATAAACAGTAACTTTAACCTTTGATTCATTCTTTAATTGATTTATTTTATTTCCAAGTGGAATAAATAATAACATTGATAAAATTGTACCAGTTAATATACCAGTTCCTACAAGTGAAGAAACAGTTAATCTTGTAAGAGATAAAATACCGAATGAAATAATACCACCAGAAAGTAAAGATATAGTTGAAGATAGAGCAAATGAATAACGATAACGAATTATAAAGTAAACTAATGCTAATAAAATTGTTATACCAACAAGTAAGATTGTTCTATTAAAGTCACTTCTTACAATACCAGAATTGGTCTTATATGTAGTTACCATACCATATTTACTATCTTTTGATAAAACATAATCATTCAATGTATCATATTCATCACTATCAAATTCTAAATAACTACTTAAATCTGCATAGAAATATGTTAAATATTCATCATCACTTGTTTCATAAGGATTTTCTACTTTTGTAACAACCCAAACTTTTTCAACTTCAATATCATCACTTAAATTTTCTAAGAAATATTTAAAATTATCTTCAGAAGTTTTTTCAGTAGTTAAATTATATTCACTATCTTCTTCAAATAATTCATCATATCCAGTACGAATTTCAATTCTACCAAATTCAACTTCATTACTATAATTAAATGAAGAACTTGCAATTCCAAAGCCCACTAATGAACCAATAGATATTACAATACCTAACATAATAGCAATCGCTGATTTCTTACCACACTTTTTAACATCAATTTTTTGAGCAAAAGTAGTAGGAATTTCTTTATTTCTATTACCATTAAAATCTGGAATTAAATCACTATCTAACTTAAATAATTTATTATTATCAGCGATATTAGAATTAAATAAGTAGTTATTTAATCCCTTTGATAACATAAAGACAAATAAGACATTAATAATCGCTGACATTAATAAGAAGATAAAATATGAAATAATATTTTCACTTGAAACTAACGCTAAAATAACACCAACAGCAAACATTAATATTGTTGAATCAACCGCAGTAGAAATAGTCTTTCTATAACTATCATTAGATGCTTTTGATATAATTCTACCATTATAAACTTCATCTTTTAATTTATTATAATAAGAACACAACATACTTGTTGACATTGTTAATGAACAAAGTAAAGCCAAAATTGAAACTGGACCAACTTGAATAGCGAAGAAATTCATCAAAAAATATTCAATAACAACTGATAAACCAATTCCAACAATTCCACTTATCGCAGTAAAACCATAAGAAATAAGTAAATAAACCGCGATTAAGACTACAACAACAATTGTTGATATTAACATTAATGTACTAGAATTATCTCCATAACTAGCGTCAATTGTTCTACGATAAACTTCACTAATTTCATAATTGATTAAATCATCACTTGCATTAAAAATTCTTACAAATGAATCCGCAGCATTAGATGTCATAGTTGTTGATGATTCAGTATTTTCAGCAAAACCATACTTATCAAATCTTAAATAATATTTTGATTCATCATCATCTTTAATCAATTCACAATTATCATATGATTGATTTCCGTTTTCATCTGTTGAAGCAGTATCAGATAAATTAATAATTGCGAGAACTTTATTTTTTAATTGATCTCTTGTTTTACCTTTTTCACTCAAATCAGGATTATCGGTAACAATATCTTCATTTTCAACTAATTCTTTATAATCAAGTTCATCATATTTTCCTTGCCAAATAATTAATAAACTATCGCCAGTATCTGTTTTTGCTTTATCAGCAAGAGAATTTACTTCACTAGAAACTTCAACTTGAACAATGGCTTGAGTATCATTTTCTCCACCCCATTCTTTTGTCGCAGTTCCCCTAATAATATCTTCAACTGTGTTTTCTACACCATCGCTATCAGTTGTTGTAATATTAATTTTACCAGCCGCAGTAGCACTTCTTAAAATATCATCAACATCAGAAGCATAACGAGTACCTAGTCTAATTGTTACTTCACATCTTTCTTCATCAAAAGAATAATCAATATATTTACTTGTTGCATTTGCTTCATCAAGTCGAGAGCCAATAATTTCTGCAACTTTCTCAATATCAATTTTTTCATTTCCTTCAGTATTTTCAATATGGTAAACAATTTCTGTTCCCCTATCGAATTCTTGTGACCAGTTAATTTTATCTTCTGTTGACTGAATGTTGAATAGACACATTCCTAGCATAGATACAACTAACACAATGAATGCCATTAATCGACGCATAGTTTAAATCCTCCGTAGTTCTAAAAAATTATATTTTATACTAAATTATAATGTACCACATTGTCATAAAATTTATATTTATATAAATATAAGACACTGCTTTTTTTAATATACACTGAAAATATTATATTTTCAATATAAAGGAAGGTAAAATGAATAAAAATTCATCAATACATTCAATTATTTCAATAATGTTTCTATCAATGATTACAAAAATAATTTCAATGTCAACAAGAATTATAATGTCAAGAGAACTAGGTATTGATGCTGTTTCAATTTACTCTTTAATAAATCCAATATTTGTTTTTTTTATTACATTAGTTACTTTTTCATTACCTACGACAATATCCACTCTTATTTCTAAACACCCACATAAAACTAAAAAAATATTTATCACATCATTACTAATAACTATTATATTTAACATAATTTTTATCATTATTTTATCATTTTCTTATGAATATTTTGCTATTAATATCTTACATAATAATCAAACAATTTATTCTTTAAAATTACTATCTATTGTAGTCCCTTTAACCACGATTAGTAGTTTAATTAAAGGCTATTATATGGGAAAAAAAGAACTAATTTTAACTTCAACATCTTCATTAATTGAAGAATGTTCCAGACTAATAAGTACTATATTACTCCTTGAATTTTTTAAAAACTTTAACAATAGCGTTAAAGCAACTTTTTTTATCTTAGTACTTATCATAGGTGAAATAATCCAAACAACATATTTATTACTTTCATCTGGAAAAAAATATTTAAAAAATATCAAAAAACTACAATTATTTGATGAAAAAAACTATATTTTTAATCCTATCTTAAAACTATCATTCCCTATGACTTTATCACGAATTGTTACTTCATTTTCATATATGATTGAACCAATTTTAATCACTAACTTACTATTACTATATGGATTAGATAGTGAAACAATAACTTTAAAATATGGAATCTTATCTTCATATGTAATGCCATTACTACTATTTCCTGGATTTTTTTCTCTTTCAATAGGAAACTATCTTCTTCCAAATCTATCATCATTAATTAGTAAAAACAAAATAAAAGAAGGAAAAAATTTATTTAATAAAATGTTAATAATATCCCTAATTTTAGGAACTATTTTCTCTTTAATATTCTTATTTTTTGGAGATAAGATTTTACAATTTATCTATCATATTAATGAAGGTGGAAAAGAAATTAAACTACTTGCTATTCCATTTATTATTTACTATATCGAAACGCCGATAAATGTTACAATGCACGCGATAAATAAAACAAAAACTTCTTTTTATTCTTCACTAATTGCTTCACTAATAAGAATTATATTTTTAATAATATTATCAAAATATTTATCAGTTTTCGCTGTTGCTATTGCTACACTTATCTCTTGTTATTTTGATGTTATATCAAACTATCTAACTATTAGACTTTTTTTCAAAAGGAACAATATATAATTGTCCAATTAAAAGTTGAGCAAAAAATATCTCTTTTGGAGAAGAATAGCCATATTTAGAAATTAAACCATATACATAATCATCAGTAATATTTAACATTTTTATAACTTCATAATTAATTTCTCCATCAATAATAATTGGTTCTGGAAACTCTACGATTAAATCATCTTTTTTAATGATATTTAACTGCCCATTACCTTCAAGAATTGCATATTCAACTTCAATAGGAGATTGAATATCTTTATTTCTTAATTGAAGCATTAAATCAGAAATATTATATCTATTCTTTTTCATTTCTTCATATTGAATATTACCTTGATAAATTAAATATGAACATTTTCCTTCTAAAAACTTTTTAATTCTATTTGATTTTAAAGATACTTTCGCTGAAATAATTTCTAAAATAACAATCACAATAACGGGAATGATAAAATGAAAAATAGATAAAGAAATATCATTAAGAGCCAAAGAAAATAACTCCGACATAATTAAAAAAATCACTAAATCAAATATTGATACTTGTGATAATTCTCTTTTTCCCATAATTTTTAAAATAATGATTAAAAAGAAATAAGAAAAAATTGTTCGAAAAATAATTAAAAATATTTCATTAAATGACATAGTTCACCTTCTAAAATAAAATTGTTCACATATATTTATATAGGTGAAATATATGAAACAAACTTTATCTAATTTTAGTATATCCTTTTTTATTAGTATCTTATTAGGAATTATTTGTTCTTTAATTCTAGCAATTTTAAAAAGCAATAATGCAATTGATAATAATATAAGTAATATATGTATTAATATTGTATCTATTATTGTCTTCTTTATCTTTGGATTCATTTTCAGTATCAAACAAAGAAAAAAAGGCCTATTAAACGGCCTAATCTTAATTAGCATATACTTAGTAATTTATTTTATTTTTAATCAATTCCAAGAAACAACTACACCTTTATATTTAACAATAAGTAGACTTGTTTCAATAATGTTCGGTTCACTTTTTGGAGTAAACTTAGTTTCTAAAGATGATCAAACATACTAATTTTTAAATGTTCATACGCTTTATCTGTTGCGACACGACCACGAGGAGTTTTATTTATTAAACCTAACTTTAATAAATATGGTTCATAAACTTCTTCAAGATTTCTTACTTCTTCTCCAATTGTTGAAGCAAGCGTTTCAAGTCCAACTGGGCCACCATTAAATCTTTTTATTAAACTAGATAAATAACGAATATCAATTTCATCTAAACCTAATTTATCAATTTTTAATCTTAATAAAGCAGTATTTGTTATATCAACATCAATCATTTTTAAATTATTAAAAGAAGCAAAATCCCTTACTCTACGATAAATTCTATTAGCAATTCTTGGTGTTCCCCTAGATCTAAGAGCGATTAAATTTGCTGCTTCTTTACTTATTGGTAAAGAAAAAACTCTAGCAGTTCTTTCAATAATACTTTCTAATTCTTCAATTGTATAATATTCTAATCTATTTACAATTCCAAATCTATCTCTTAATGGAGAAGATAAGTCACCTGGTTTTGTAGTCGCACCAACAAGAGTAAAAGGTTTTAGATTAATCGTAATATTTCTTGCATCTTCATCTCTACCAGTTAAAAAAGTTAATTTATAATCTTCCATTGCTTCATATAATATTTCTTCAACCACTCTAGGAATACGGTGAATTTCATCAATAAAAAGAATATCACCTTCATTCATAGTCGATAAAATCGCCGCAAGTTCACCAGTTTTTTCTATTGAAGGACCATTAACTAATCTAATATTTGTTCCCATTTCATTAGCAATAACATAAGCCAAAGTAGTTTTGCCTAATCCAGGTGGACCATATAACAAAATATGATCAAGTGGTTCATCTCTATTTTTTGCCGCGTGAATAAAAACTTTTAAATTATCTTTAAAATTTTCTTGCCCAACATATTCATTAAGAGTTAAAGGTCTTAATGAAACATCAATTTGTTCTTCATTATTTTCTAAATCAGGAGTTAATAATCTTTCCATATTTATTTTCCTATTCTTTTCAAGACTTCAACTACATATTCATTCGCTGATAATATTTCTGGAAGTTTATTAAAAACATCATCAATATCTTTAGCTTTAAATCCCATTGATTTTAAAACACTTTTTGCCGCAAGTTGTTCTTCATTTAACTTTTTATAAGTTTCTACACCACTTATTGAAGTTTGTTTTAATGTTCCTTTTAAATCAAGAACAATTTGAGCGGCTGATTTAGAACCAATACCATTTAATTTTTTTAATGATTTAATATCTTCATTAATAATCATTTCTTTAAATTTTTCAATAGTAGTATCTTTTAAAGCATTAATCGCAGTTTTAGGTCCAATTCCTTTACAAGAAATAAAATTAGAAAACACTTTTTTACTTTCTAAATCTTTAAAACCAACAAATAATTCATTATCTTCACGAACAATATGCAAAGTATAAACAAGAGTATTTTCACCTAAAACAAAATCATTTTTATTAATGATTAAAAATTCATAACCAACACCATTAACATCAATTACTGCAAAATCATCATTTAATTCAACAATTTGTCCTTTTAAATAATAGTACATAATTTCATCTCTTTCTTATTATAAAATAACAAAACCAATATATCTATATTTAATTAAAATATTCAAACTCAAAATCACAAAGAGTGACAATATCGCCATCTTCTAATCCCATTTCTTTTAATGTATCATCAACACCTAAATTTCTTAAAATAGATAATAACTTAGAAATACCTTCATCAGTTGATAAATTAATTAAAGCATAAGTTCTTTCAATTCTTTCGCCTTGAATTCGATAACTATGCGCTCCAGTACGAACAATTTCATATTCTTTTTTCGCTTCTTCATAAGCATTATATACTTTAATTTCTTCTTCTTTATTTTCATATAAAGGAAATGTTGGTGCATTTAATAATTTTTCATATACTTTTTGCATTAATAAATCAACATTATCACGCAAAATACTTGATATAAAAATTACTTCATAACCATTTTTCTCTAACTCAGTTTTAATATTATTTGCTTTTTCTAATGAAATATCATCTTCAACTTTATTAATAGCGACAATCATTGGGCGATTAATTAAATTAAAACCATACTCTTTTAATTCATTATTAATTACTTCAAAATCTTCTAATGGATTATCGTGTTCAATATCTAAAACATGAATTAATACTCGACATCTTTCAATATGTCTTAAAAAAGTTAATCCTAAACCTTTTCCTTGAGAAGCACCTTCAATTAAACCAGGCAAATCAGCAAGAACAAAAGAATTATCATTAACCTTAACAACACCTAAATTAGGAATAATTGTTGTAAAAGGATAATCAGCAATTTCTGGTTTTGCACTAGACACAACACTTAATAAAGTTGATTTTCCAACACTTGGTAAACC
>CAZOAE010000038.1:0-7377 GCA_964577725.1 uncultured Erysipelotrichaceae bacterium
TTATATACTGCATATCCATTGATATTATTTAATTTCATTTTCTTAAAACAAGGATTCATATTTTTTAAACAATCATCACAAATACATTTTTTTAAAAAATTATTTTCTATTTCATTGAAACATATTAAACAATAATTATGAGTTGGCTTGCTCGATATGTTTAATTGACTCAACCATTGAATTAGATTCATAATCTGCGATATAAATCACTTCTCCTAAATAAGAATCAATTTTTCTACCTACTCTTCCCGCGATTTGCACTAAAGTTTTTTTATCAAATAAATAATGATGAGCATTATATACGATAACTTGTATATCCTTTAATGTTACCCCTCTTTCTAAAACTGATGTTGTAATTAGATATTTATATTTTCCTTTTTTAAAATCACTTATTATTTCATCTCTTTTATTATTTTTTGAATGAACATAATTACCGTTTTTAAAAATTTTATTAATAAATTTAAAAATTTCTTCACATTCATCTATTGTTGGAACAAAAACTAATGTAGGTAAATTTTTCTTAATAAATCTTTTTAAAGTAAAAACTAAATATAATAATTTACCGATTAGAAATGTTTTAATTTTTGGTACTGGTAATGGCTTATTATGAAAACGCCGATTACAATATAATTCAATACCATTATCAAACATTTCGTTTTTCATTGTTTCTATAGAAGTTGCTGACATCATTATGTAATTACCCTTTAAACTTCTTTTAAAAAGAGAGATTAATAACTCATTACCATAATAAGGAAAAGCATCTGCTTCATCTATAATTAATAAATCAAAATAGTCTTGATAATGATATAATTGATGCGTTGTTAATATGATTATATTTCCAGTTAATTCTTCATTATGATTTCCATATACACTAATTACTTTTTGTAAAGGAAATGCGTTTTTAAATCTTGGAAATAAATCAATAACTACATCTTTTCTTGGAACAGTAAAACCAACTTGTAATCGATTTTCTAAACAATATTTTATCACTTCAAAAACTAATTCTGTTTTTCCAGCGCCACATACAGCATTTATTAAAACATTTTTTTTATTTTTATATGCTTCAACAATTTGACTTGATAAATGTTTTTGTAAAGGAGTTAAATCATAATCTAATTTTAAAATAACTTTATCTGGTGGCTTATATTTATCTTTAACGATATCAAAAAAAGTTACACATCTTCTGCAATAGTAATGATTATTTAATATTGCAATATATTTTTGATTTTCAGTTTTACAAATTGGACAACGATACATAAAAAAATACCCCTCTATTTATTTATTAGGGTATTTTAAAAAAAAATTATAAATTTTCTATTGATTTTGTGTAAATTTTTTCTGGATTTAAGTTTTTATCATCTTTTACTACTTCAAAATGAAGTGAATTTCCAATTGATTCAGTATAAAGACTAGTTCCTGATACTCCTATTTTATCTCCTTGAATAACAACATCATCTTTATTGACAGATATAGATGAAAGAGAAGAATAAATAAATTTTGTTCCATTTTCATGTTCTAATATTACAAGATTTCCGTATGTTTCATCATTTATTTTTTCCACAATTTTTCCAGATACAACGGCGATTACATCAAAATTATTATTTTTATATGTATAATCGCACCCTTCACTTAACATATATGTTCTACTTGCACCAGGAACAATTACAATTGATTTTTCTTTAATAGAATCTTCATCATCTTCATCATAAAAATAATGACTTATTTCACATTCAACATTATATGGTCGTATAATTTCTTCTACTTTCTCCACGACAGGTGGTTCACTAGATGGGACATATACACTACTTGTTGATGGATAAGAACTTATTTCATCTTCAATTGATGATGAATTAGTTGTCGAAGAATAAATTATACTAGTGCCGACTAAAATAGCACCTCCTATCGCAATTATACTTCCTAATTTTAAAGTTGAATTCCAGTTTTTTATATTTTTAAAAATGTTTTTCATATTTTCACCTCAATAGTAATTTGAGCAAAAATATAAAATTTATACAAAAAAAATAAAAAAGTAACATTTCATGAAGAACGGTAGAAATCCTACTATTGGGGTAGAATATTCAATAGTTTCATTAGGAATGAATGTTACTTTTGAAGGACTAACCTAACTTTCTTAATCCCCCTCCAATATATATAACTCACTTTATCCGCTGAAAAGTGCTAAATTTTATGCATTTTCTATCAAATTAACTCTTTTTTCGTGCCTTCCACCTTCAAATTTGCTATTTAAAAAGGTATCAACATATTTTAAAGCATCTTTAATAGATGTATATTTTGCACCAATAGCCATCATATTCGCGTTATTATGTTCTCTTATTAAATGTGCCACTTCATTATTATAAACAAGTCCACATCTAATTGATTTTATTTTATTCGCAGTGATACATACTCCTTCACCACTTGTACAAACAACTATTCCTAAATCACATTTTTTATCACTAACTAATAAAGCAGCATTTCTAGCGAAAATAGGATAATCGCATGATTCTAAAGAATCAGTACCGCAGTCGATAATTTCATATCCTTTTTTTGATAAATAGTTTTTTATTTCTTCTTTTAATAAAAAGCCACCATGATCACAACCTAAAGCAATTTTCATTTTTTCCACTCCTTTTCTATTTCTTCAAATTTAATATTTCCTTCTCTTATTAATTTTAAATTATCGTTATCAATTAAAACTATTGTAGAAGGAATATTACTAATACATTTTCCTTTTACAATTCCTTTTAGTAATCCATTAAAAGATTCTTTCACTTCATCACTATTTAATAATGGTTTTTCATTTGACATATTCGCAGATGTTACTAATAATGGTTTTTTTACTTCATTAATAAAAGATAATAATTGTTTATCATTAGGAATTCTAATACCCACAGTTTTTTCATTTAGAGTCAAATGATAAGGTAATCCTTTTTTGCATGGAAAAAGAATTGTAATTTCACCAGGCATAAATTTATCAATTAATTTTTGCATTTTAAAATTAAGATCAACAAAATTACTTATTTGTTCTTTATTAGAAACCATTATTGTAAATGGTTTACTAGGTAATCTATTTTTTAATTGACACATTTTATTAAACGCATCAACATTATCATAAATCACACCAAAACCAAAAACAGTTTCAGTTGGGAATGCTAGAACATCACCTTGATGAATAATATTTAAACAATCTTCATTAAAATAATCAAAAACTTCTGTCTTCATAATTACATTATAATTATTTAAATAGTTCAAAGATATAAAATTTTTCATTAATTACAGATTCATCACAAATATTTTGTTTTAATTTTCCTTCTAATGTTACACCTATACCTTTACCAATTACTAAATTAATCTTTCCATTATAAAAACAATGACATTCACTATCAAAAACAAATTTATCAATATTATTGATAATAATTGTTTGGTGATCACGACTAGCAAAATCAAAAACTAAATCTTCATATGTTTCGATTAATTTTTCTTTATATAAATATGTTTTAACAATATCTTCTGGAGAATTTGAATTGCTTACAATTTTATATTCATAAGTAAAACTAACGGGTTCTTGAACACTTATCATAACCGTAGAAACAGAACTAAGTAATAAAATGAGTGAATTTATTTTCATAAAAAAACCTCCAATATAATTATGGAAGTTATTTCATATATTAATCATTTTTTATAAATTGCAAAGCGAATAAATCCGTTAATATCTTTTAAATATTGTGAAGTATAATTTTTTAAATATTTATCTTTTAGTTTTTCTAATCCTTCAACTAAATCTGGTGATATTTCAAAAAATAAAGCATTAATATTTTTTGCTTGTGAAAATATTTTTTTATAAACTATTAACCCATCTTCTTCAGCAAATAAAGCAATATGTGGTTCATTTTCTAATACTCTTTTAGAAACATAATTATTTTTATTTATATATGGTGGATTAGAAACTAATATATCAAAATCGCCAGTAATATTATCTAAACAATTTGATAAAATAAATTTAACATTACTTTTTAAAGAGTTAGAATTTTTATTTGCTATTTTTAATGCTTCTAAACTGATATCTCCAGAAATAATATCATTAATTATATTATTCTTTTCTAATTCTTTATTTAAAGCAATAGATATACACCCTGAGCCACTTCCAATTTCAACTATTTTTACCGATTGCATTTTGCTTTCTTTAATGAAATTTAATACCATTTCCACTAGTTGTTCTGTTTCATTTCTAGGTATTAAAACATTGCTATCAACATAGAATTTATAGCCATAAAAATTTTGATAATTTAATAAATAACTAACAGGAATAGTTTGTGCTTTGTTTAATTTTAAGAAAAAATCATCGCATTCAAAATATTCATTTTTTAATGTAATTAATTCGTAATCTTTTAATGATAATTCATCTTGTAAAAGCCATTTAATTTCTTCAAATGTTAAATCATTTGTTACATATTTTTTTGCTTCTAAAATAATGTCTTTTAATATTTTTTTCATTAATTATGTTCTTCGCTAGCAAGTTTATCTTGTTGATCAGCATTAGTTAAAGCATCTAAAACTTCATCAAGTTCACCTTCCATTACTCGATCAAGTTTTTGAATGGTAAAGCCAATTCTATGATCGGTAACTCTGTTTTGTGGATAGTTATATGTTCTTATTTTTTCTGATCTTTCTCCAGTTCCAACTTTTAATCTTCTTTCACTATCTATCTTCTCATTTTGTTCTGCTTGTGCAGCAGCATAAACTCTTGCTCTTAATAAGTTCATAGCAATTTCACGATTTTGTAATTGAGATCTTTCAACTTGACAAGCAACAACGATACCAGTTGGAATATGTGTAATTCTAACCGCAGATTCTGTTTTATTAACATTTTGTCCACCTGCACCAGAAGAACGATAAGTATCAATTTGTAAATCACTTGGATTAATATGAACTTCAACTTCTTGGGTTTCTGGCATAACTAAAACTGTTGCGGTAGATGTATGTATTCTACCAGATGCTTCTGTTTTTGGAACTCTTTGTACTCTATGAGCGCCAGATTCAAATTTTAATCTTGAGTAAACACCTTCTCCTTTAATCATAAAAGAAATAGAAGCAAAGCCACCCATTTCTGATTCATTAGAATCTAATACTTGGATTTTCCAACCTTGTTGTTCAGCATATCTAGTATACATTCTAAATAAATCGCCAGCAAAAATATTTGCTTCATCACCACCAGCAGCCCCTCTAATTTCACAAATAATATTTTTGTTATCATTAGGATCTTTTGGAATTAACATAATTTTAATTTCTTCATACATTTGTTCACATTTTACTGTTAATTCTTTAATATTTTCTTTTGCAAATAATACTATTTCTGGATCTGAATCGTTTTCCATTATCTTTGAATCTTCAATATCTGCGAGCATTTTTTTGTATTCAGCATATTTTTCTACTGGTTCTTCTAAAGAAGATCTTTCTCTATTTAATTCTGTCATTTTAGAAATATTAGTCACAATATCATCTTGGCATAAAAGATCATCAATTTCTTTTAATCTTTTTTCCATTGCATCTAATCTTTCAATCATTTTATCTTGTTGCATCTTAAATCACCTTTTTAATAATAACAAATTAAAAGAATATTTTAAACATATTTTATTATTCACTTTGAATATAAAGAATTTTAAAAGTTTTTTAAATAAAAAACTATAACTTTGATATCAAGGAAAAAGTATAATATAGTATTTTTATTGATGATTTATATTTTTATCTTTGCATAATTTATTGATATAATCATATGATTCGATTTTTTGGAATATTTTCACCACTTCCATCATCATCTATATTAAAAACAAAATGTTTATAAAATAGGTCAAAACTTAAAATTTCTGTATATTTTTCTACTTTTTTAGTTCCTTTAGACATAGTAACACTATTGTCTCTACATGAAATGTATGTGGAAACATATCTACTGGTGTAACAGAAACAATATTATATACACCACTTAAATACTTTAAATCTCTTGCTAATGTAGCAGGATCACAAGAAATATAAACAATTCTATTAGGTTTCGTTTTTATTAAAGTTGATAAAAACGCTTCATCAGATCCTTTTCTAGGTGGATCCATGATAACAACGTCAAATTTTACTCCTTCTTTAAATTGATCTATAATAAATTTACCAGCATCACCTTCATAAAAATAAGCATTATTAATGTTATTATTTTTAGCGTTATTAATCGCATCAATAACTGCTTCTTTAACAATTTCTACACCAACAACATTTTTTGCTTTTTTTGATGCAATTAATCCAATTGTTCCAATACCACAATAAGCATCTAAAACGAGATCGTTACTATTGATATCAGCTAATTCGATTGCTTTATTATATAAAATTTCAGTTTGCAATGGATTAACTTGATAAAAAGATTTAGCGGATATTTTAAATTCTATCCCACATAAAACATCTCTAATATATCCTTTACCAGATAAAATTCTTTGCTTTTCTCCTAAAATAACATTCGTATCTCTTGGATTAATATTTTGCACTATCGTTGTGATTTCTGGATTTAATTTTTTTAAAGTTTTAACAAACTCATTTCTTCCTGGAAATGAATCAACATTACTTACTAATACGACCATAATTTCATCATAATGAAAAGAAGTTCTCACTAAAATATGCCTAATAACTCCAATTCTTTTATCTTCATCATAAGGTAGAATTTTATATTTTTTCATTAATTCTTTTATGGAATTTAAAATCTTATCTGCCTTTTTGTTTTCAATTAAACAATTGTTTATAGGAACAATTTCGTGTGTTTTTTCTTTATAAAAACCAGAAACAATTTTTCCATTTTTTAAAAGTTTTATTGGCATTTGAATTTTGTTTCGATAATTATAAGGATTAGTCATACCAATAGCGCTGTTAACATTAATATTCATTCCCCCTATTTTTCTTAGACATTCTTTAACTTTATTTTGTTTATATAAAAGTTGTGTCTCATAAGAAAGGTGCATCAAAGAACAGCCGCCACATAAATCAAAATGTGAACATTTAGGTTTTACTCTATCACTAGAAGCGGATATTAATTTTATTATCTCTCCAAAAAAAATGTCTTTTTTTAAATAAGTGATTTTGATTTCTGCTTTTTCTTTTGGCAATAAATTATTAACAAAACCAACTATATTATTGTATTTAACAACACCTTTTCCTTCGGAAGATAGGTCAATACATTCGCCAATGAAAGATATGTTTATATTTTTTTTCTTCATAATATGATTATAAAGCATAATAATAAATAATAAAATTATTTAAAGAAAAATTTGTTTATTTTGATTAATATAATAGTTTCGGGTCTTTGACAGTTAAGAAGGAAAAAATAATAAAAAAAGAAGGATTTAT
>CAZOAE010000039.1:0-7212 GCA_964577725.1 uncultured Erysipelotrichaceae bacterium
GTTATGCTTAATTTCTTTTATATTGATTGCTATTATTGTAATCAAGAATTCCCTTTTTTAGAAGAAGCATATAATGATTATAAAGATGATATTGCTGTTCTTGCTTTATCAAATAAAGATACTGCAAGCAATATAAAAAAATATAAAGCAAATAAAGAGTATTCTTTTGATTTTGCTTATGATAACAATGATATTACTACAAAATATTTTAATGTTACTGGTTTTCCAACTTCAGTGATTATTGATAGATATGGTATTATTACTGAAATTCATGAAGGTGCGATTGTTTCAAAAGAAGATTTTACTAATATTTTTGAAAAGTATATTGGTGATAATTATTCCCCAAATAAAGTAACTAATGATGGAGATAGTGAAGAAATTACTGATGTTAAACCTACTGAAACAATGCCTAGTTCTAGTGAAATTGAAAAAATAATTAATGGAATAGGATTTAATTATTCTTGGTATCCAGAACAAGATGAAAAAACAAAAGAGTATTCTTGGCCTTTCCTTATTGATAATGAAAAACAAGCAATTTATTCATCTAATAGTAAAGTTTCAAATTCTACTGCATCAATATATACAAAAGTTCATTTAAAAGAAAATGAAGTATTTACTTTTGATTATTTTATTTCATCAGAAGAATATGGTGATTATTTGTATGTTATCGTTGATGGAGATATTATTGAATATTCAGTGTCTGGTGTAAGTGAAGATTGGGCTAAATGTTACGCTTTTATTGCTAGTGAAGAAAATGATTATGAGATAGGCTTACATTATATTAAAGATAGTGATTCTTATACTGGAGAAGATAAAGTTTATATTAGAAATGTAAGAGTTATTTCTAATAATGATATTGATGAATCTATTTATATTAAAAGACACGCTTCATCTTCATTTAATGCTCAAACAAGAAGAAATGAATCATTTGTTTCTATATTCTATAATGAAAGTGATAATTATTATCATGTAAATAGTATTAATGGACCACTTTTATTCGCAGATTTAATTGGAGAAAGAACAACATATTTTGATACAAGTTCAATTAATGATATGATTAGTGAAAAATTATTTAATTTTGGAGATAAAGAATATAATTCAATAATGAGTAATTATGCAACATGGGCTTATAATAATGATTTAGGTGTTGTTCCGGTAACACAAGAATTAAAAGATATTTTATATGAATTTACAACATATTATTATTCTAAGGCATATGGTAGTGAAGAAAACTTTACTCCATATGAAAATCAATGGTTAGATATTTGTTGTTATTACGAAGGATATAATCAAAAAGGAATCGAAATGGAAGATCCAATTAAAGGATTAGCAACTTTTTCTAGTTATGAAGCAAAAGAAGGTGACCAAAACTTTGTTACTATTGAAAAGTTTACAATGCCAAGAGGTGTGTTTAGTAAATTTGTTCCTAGTAAATCTGGTGTTTATAAAATCAATAGTGTAAGCAATAATGATACTGTTGCTTGGGTTTATTTAAACGATAATCGTGATGATATTTTCTTTGAAAGTGATACTGGCGCTAGAGTGTACCAAACTGGAGAATTATCTACTTCAAATTATTGTATGTATATATATTTAGAAAAAGATACTTCTTATTATATATGTTCTGGTTTTGATGATATGTATAAGACTGGAACAATTCAATTTAATATTGAATATATAGGAGATAGTTATGAATTATTTACTTCTTGTTCATATGGTCCATTTGTTTCTGAAAATGAAGATATGAGTGGTTCAATTATTAGTTTAGGAATTAAGATTGGATTAGCAGCAGATGGTTATTATCACGAATTAGATAGTAATAATAAACCAACTGGTTCTATTGTATATTGTGATTTTGAATATGTTTCATACTTTAATTATACAATTAATGATGCGATTAATAATGGTTGGTTTAATTTAAGTTACGATCAAGAAGAAGAAACTGAAATAGAAGGTGGAAAAGATTACACCAATATAATGAAATTATATCAAAATAAGATAATTAAAAATGAAGGTATGACAAAAGGTTGTGTTCCAGTTGATGAAACATTAGCGAAAGTTTTGTATGAATATATGAATGTTTATACTTTTAATGGTGTAAAAAATTCTTGGTTAAAACTTTGTTACTATTATAAAAATATACACGCATAAAGGGGGAGTTTTAATGAAAAAGAGATTATTAATTAGTTCTTTATTTCTTTTATTATTAGTTACTGGGTGTGGAGATAATGTATCTAGTACTAGTAATAACGAAAATGGATATACAGTAAATGTCGTGTATCCAGATGGAACACCAGTTAATGGTAATGTAAGAGTTGAATGGTGTACTAGTACAAGTTGTTCAAAATCAATAACAATAGATAGCAATGGAAAAGCAACATCAACTGATTTAGAAGATGGTGAATATTATGTTCATATTAATAATTTGCCAGAAGGATATGCTTATAATCCAGATATTTATTATGTTGATAGTAGTAATAAAAATGTTACTATTACTCTTAGTAAAATTCTTACTTATAAAAGTGGTGATGGTAGTAAATATGAAGATGGGACAAATTTAGGACCATATGTTGTAAAAGAAGGTGTATATAATGTTTGTTTACAAAATAGTGATTCATATTTATATTATGCATTTGAACCTTCAACTCCAGGAAAATATATAGTTGAATCTTGGTCTTTAATGGATGATCCAGTTTTAGATTATTATTCAAATACCACACAAATGATTCCTGATACACCAAGTGCAACAAGCGACAATGAAGTTAATAATAATTTTAAATATTCTTTTGAAATTAGTAGTAAAGATTACGGTGCATCTAACAGTGGGTATACAATGATTTTTGGTGTATCTAATAATGGAAATGCAAAAAATGTTGAATTCCCAATTAATTTTGAATGTGTTGAAAAATATGATTTTTATCAAGGCGGTAATAACGATACTTCAAATGAAGTAAAAGCAACAAATGTACCAAAAAAATATACTAAACCAGAAGATTCAAAATTAAAATCAATGGCTTATGATGGTAGTGTTGAAGTTGTATTTAACGAAACTGATAAACTTTATCATATTGGTAATAATGATGGAGCGTATGTATTAGCAAATATTACATCTATAAATGATTATATGATTGAGTCTTTTGCGGACTCTCAATCATCTATGCCTTCTTCTTTAATTATTAATGAAAAAGATTATAATAAATTTATTGATTCATATGAAGAAATTGTAAATGAAGATGGTGTATGTTTAGTAACTCAAGAATTAAAAGAGTTCCTAGATGAATATATGAAAGTTGATAGGGGTTATATTTTAGGTTGGTTTGGAGATGAATACAATCCTTCATATTCTTGGCTTGCTTGTTGTAGTTATTATGATTCAAATGAAGAAAAGTTAGAATCATCTACAATTAGTATTGATTCAAGTTTATTAACTTATGGCGAATTAATTTCAACATATATTGTTAATACTAATACTTTTAATGAAATAACAATTCCTTTTGATTCAAATAGTTTTAATGAATATACATTAATTTCTAATGATAGTAATATTAAAATTAGTTATGAAAACAAAGATTATTTAGGTAAAGATGGGATTAATATTCTAATGAATTCTAATGATGAAAGTGATATTAAATTTACTGTTACATCGATGGATAATTCTAATAAAGAAGTAAGTTTTAAACTTTACTATGGTAATGAAAATTTAGAAAAAACTATGCTTGGTGAAAATTTTGTTGAATTAAGTGGTGAATATCAAGATATGGTTTTTATTGCTGATGAAGATGCAAAATATAATATCAGTGCTTTAAAAGATTCAAATATTATGATTAAAATTGATGATACTACATATGATTCAAGTGAAAATGCGATTAGTATCGATATTAATTTAAGCGCAAATGAATTAGTTAAGTTTTCAATGAAATTAATCGATACAAATAAAAGTAAAAGTGTTCAATTTAAAATTAATAAAATTAAAGTTGCTACATTAGGAAATAATGATCTTGAATTTAATGGTGCAAGTTTATTAGATGGACTTAATTTAAGTTTTACTGCACCTTTAGATGGTGAATATATATTTATTGTAGGTTCATATTATGCAAGTGATTTTTCTTTAAAAATCAATAATGAAAATTATACTCCAGATAGTACTGGATTAGTTACTAAAGTAAATTTAAATAAAAATCAAACAATTGATTTATTAGCAAAATATTCTTCATATGAAGATGCTTATGTTTCTTTAAGAATTGAAAATGTTAAAGGATATTTAAGTTCTGGAGATAATAGTTTAACTTTAACAAAAATTAGTGAATATAATACTACATCTTGCTTTATTTTTAAGGCAACAGAAAAAGGTTCATATGTAATTACAACAAAAACATTTAAAAATAAGATAGGTGCTTGTATTGAATATAATGGTGATAGTTATGGCCCAGTTTCACAACAAGAAAGTATCACTATTTCTTCTATTGAATTAGAAAAAGATCAAATGATTATTTTGTTTATTAGTTATAGTAGTATTGAGTTTGATTTAGAATTACCAAATTCATTTGATGTTGTTGTTAATATTGAATTAGAAAAATAATTGTTAATTTAATAGTTTTAAGGTGTTTATTAAAAATTTAAATAGATATCTTAAAACTTTTTTATTTATTGTTAAGGGGTGAAATTATGAAGTTTAATGAAAATTTAAAGATAATAAGAGAAAGTAAAGGTATAACAATTCAAAAACTTGCTTTATCAATTAATGTTAAACCATATACAATTACTGATTGGGAAACAGGAAGATCAGAACCTTCTATTTCTAACCTTATTAAACTTTCCCAATATTTTAATGTTTCAGTCGATTTTTTAATAGGTAATAAATTAGAAGAAAATACTTCATATAGTGAGATTATAAAAATTATTGATGATTATCAATCAAAACTAAATAAGAATGAAATAACCTTATTATTAGAAGGATTAAATTCAAAAAATCAAACTAAGTTATTAAAGATTATGAAATGTGTAAAAAAAGAATTATTGGATAAATAGGTTTTCATTTAATTAATTATTATTTGTACATATTTTAGACATTAAAGTTGAATAATAATATGAAAATATGAGTGTAAAGAGAATGACAATATAATTAAACTGATTTTAAAACTAAAAAAAGAGTGACTTTTTTAGCACTCTTTCAAATTGATAATTTATATATTTAATATAGAATTATTTAACCATTGGTGAGTTAACTTGTAAAACTCCAAATCCCCCATCTTCACGGCGATATAATACAGATATTTTTTCATCTTCTGCATCTAAATAAATGAAGAAAGAGTGATTTAATGCTTCCATTTTTGTAATTGCTTCTTCCATATCCATTGGTGTTAAATCTAATTCTTTGACTCTTACAATTTCATCATTAGTATCATCATTTTCTGATTCAAAATTTTCAAAAGCAATTGCTCTACCTAAACCTTCTCTATGGCGGCGGTTAAGTCTTGTTTTTAGTTTTCTCATTTGACCTTCAAGTTTATCAATTGCTAAATCAACTGCGGCATATAGATCATCATCTTTAACTTCTACTCTAAAATCCATCATCTTAGTGTAAATTGTTATTTCAATTTTTTGTGCAGTTTTATATGTTCTAATTAAAACATTTGCTTCTACATCTTCATCAATAACAAAATACTTATCCATCTTCTCGAGTTTTGTTTCTATCGCATGGCGAATAGAATCTGTTACAACGATATTTTTACCAGTAATTTGACATTTCATTTTTATGTCCTCCTTATTATTTTATATTGGTATTTAACCCACTTTTATTATACAAAAAGTACAGAAAAATTTTAAGTCTAGTAATTTTCTTTTATTATGATATAATATGACTAACGGCTTGAAAATATGTGATAATTAATAATCTTAAAGAACCGGTTTATAGTATTCAATACCAGAGATTTCGCCAATAGTGTTAATGCTAGATTTTAATTTGACTTCAATCACATTATAATCATAATTGCAGACAGAAAATTCCATATTAGCTCCAAATAATCCTCCAATTGCACCAACACCATCAAATGTTCCTTTTATTACATTGTATTTACTTGGAAAACGATTATATGTAACAGGATTTGATTTATTTTGTGTATAATAATTTATATCACTGTATTTAAAATTAGTAGATGATAATCCACCGATTCTAGAATATATTTGATTTTGAAAGTACGTAGTTTCACCTATTTGAATTATGTTCATATTTATGTTATTATTAATAAAAGAAGTATTGTAAGAAGCATTAACTAATCCACCAATGAGAATTGAATTCCCTTCATAATTAAAATTCTTCACTATTGTATTTTTTATTATACAATTCTTTGATATAACTGATATTAATCCAGGAAACAGATATGGATTATCAAAGTTTTTATAATTTATTTCATCAAAAATTAGATTATCTATATAACAATTCTCTAATGCGTAAAATAAAGAAATTGCACCATTTGTTTTTGAACTTGAAGTAATAGGTTTACTGCATTTTATTTTATAATTATATGGGTTCAATAAAGTTAAACCACAATTAGATTTAGGATTCCATTCATTTATATCTGTATAATCAGCAAAATCTATATCATTACGTAAAATAGCAGTGCAGCAATCACCATAATTATTCAATTTGTTTAAATCTTCAATGGTGCTTATATTTATATAATTTGAATCATAAACATAAACAAAAGCAATTAACATGTAACCGCTGCATTCTTTTTTTTCTTCATTTATAAAACGAATGTATAATTCGCCATTTCTATCAGGATAAATCAACTCGATGTTAAAACTTTTTTTAATATTAAATTTATAATCAAAATTATCTTTTGTATTATCAAAATATATTTCTACATTGTCGTATTCATTAATAATTTTTGATATTTTATTTTCATAATTTACAATTATTCCATCGTCAAATATATCGGTTAAATCAAAGTTAAAATATGTACCTTTCATTCCAAAAAAGTATTTTAATTCACGATTATAAAAAGAGTTAGTAAAATTATATTCTTCTTCTTTTTTAGTAGAACAACCAGGCAATAAAAGTAAAGGTATAATCAATAATAATTTAGATAATTTCATTTTTTTCATATAATATTCCTTTCTTAATAATTTAATCTATTCCGATATAAAAGTTAAAATTCAGTGAACTTGTATTATTTAATCCAATAAATAAGTAGTAAACAGATGTATTAG
>CAZOAE010000040.1:0-7206 GCA_964577725.1 uncultured Erysipelotrichaceae bacterium
TAATTACTGCACCATGCATTTCCATTGGAGATTTACAAGATGAAGGTAAATTTAATAATTCTGGGTAATTATATTCAATAAATTTAACCCAACCTGGACAGCAAGAAGTAATCAAAGGTAAATTTTCACCACTTTGTAATCTACTTACTAATTCTGTTGCTTCTTCCATAATAGTTAAATCAGCAGCATAGTTAGTATCGAATACTTTATCAAACCCAATTTTGCGTAATGACGCAACCATTTTTCCAGTAACATCTGTTCCTGCCGGTAAGCCAAAATCATCACCTAAAGATACTCTACAAGCAGGTGCTGTTGTAACTACAACATACTTAGTAGGATCATTTAATACTTTTTCAACTTCGTGTGTATTATCTTCTTGCATTAAAGCACCAGTAGGACAAACTTGTATACATTGTCCACATGAAATACATTGATATGGTTTAGAAATTAAAGTATTAAATCCACGATTTGTTGCAGATATTGCTCCAATTCCTTGAATTTCTTTACAAACAGCAACACATCTTCCACATAAAATACATTTTGATGCATTCTTTACTAAGCAATTACTTAATTTAATTTCATTTGGTTGTGACATTTCATTTCCAAATCTAATTTTTCTAATTCCTAATTCTGCTGCGAGTGATTGAAGACCACATTTGCCATTTTTATCACATTGTAAGCAATCACGAGGGTGATTTGATAAAAGTAATTCAACAATTGTTTTTCTTGCTTCAATAACTTTTGGATTATGAGTTTCAATTTCCATTCCTTCACTAATTTGAGTAGCACAAGCAGGTAATAAATTTCTTCTTCCTTTTACTTCAACTACACAAACTCTACAAGAAGCAGGTTTATGTTCTAAATTTGTTTCTTCGTGAAACATATAGCAAAGTGTAGGAATATTAATACCATTTTTCTTTGCCACTTGAAGAATAGTTAAAGAGGAGTCGTCTTGAATTGCTTTTCCATTAATTTTAATATTTACTAACATTTCCTTCTTCTCCTTTATTTAACAATCGCTTTTGGTTTTGCCGGACATTTTGTCAAACAAGTACCACATTTAATACATTTATCGGCTAAGATTTCATAAGCATTTAAGCGTGGATTCTTACCGAATTTATCAGTTTTTACAATTGCATCAACTGGACAATTTCTTGCACACATACCACAGCCAAGACAATCTTCAGTAATAATTCTATAATTTACTAAATCTTTACAAGCACCAGCTGGACAGCGTTTTTCAACGATATGAGCAAGATATTCATCTCTAAATCCAGCGAGAGTTGAAAGAACAGGATTTGGTGCGGATTGACCTAAAGCACATAAAGAACAATCTTTAATAACGCCAGCAAGAGTTTCTAATTCTTCTAAATCTTCCATTGTTCCAAGACCTTTAGTAATCTTATTTAAGATTTCTAACATTCTCTTGTTACCAACTCTACAAGGTGTACATTTACCACAAGATTCTTCAACAGTAAATTCAAGATAGAATTTAGCAATATTAACCATACAATCATCTTCATCTAAGACAATCATACCACCAGAACCCATCATAGATCCTTTAGCAACCAAGTTATCATAATCAATAGGGGTATCTAAATCTTTTTCAGTTAAACAACCACCACTTGGTCCACCAGTTTGAACTGCTTTAAATTTTTTACCATTTTTGATACCACCACCGATATCATAAATTATTTCTCTTAATGTTGTTCCCATTGGAACTTCAACTAAACCAACATTATTAATTTTACCTGCAAGAGCAAATACTTTTGTTCCTTTTGATTTTTCTGTACCTAATTTAGCAAAATTTTCTCCACCATCTAAAATAATAAGTGGAATATTTGCCCAAGTTTCAACATTATTAACATTTGTTGGCTTACCAAATAATCCTTTAACTGCTGGGAAAGGTGGCTTCAATGTAGGTTCTCCACGATTTCCTTCAATAGAATGAATTAATGCAGTTTCTTCACCACAAACGAAAGCACCAGCACCATATTTAATATTAATGTGGAATGAGAAATCAGTTCCCATAATATTATCACCAAGTAATCCCATTTCAGTTGCTTGTTTAATCGCAATTTGTAAACGGTTAACCGCTAAAGGATATTCAGCACGAATGTAAATTTCTCCTTCATCAGCGCCAATTGCATAACCAGCGATTGCCATTGATTCAAGAACACTATGTGGATCTCCTTCTAAAATAGAACGATCCATAAACGCTCCTGGATCACCTTCATCAGCGTTACAAATAATATATTTCTTTTCTGCTTGAGATGCTTTAGCAAATTTCCATTTTGTTCCAGTTGGGAAACCTGCACCTCCACGACCTCTAAGACCAGATTTTGTAATTTCTTCAATTACTTCATCTTGACTCATATCAAATAACACTTTTGCTAATGCTTGATAACCTCTTGAAGCAATTGATTCAGCAATAATTTCTGGATTAATTAATCCACAATTTCTAAGTGCTAATCTATGTTGTTTTTGATAAAAATTAATATCATCTTGCTTATTTACTCTGTTGCCTAAACTATCTTTATATAATAATTCTTCTACAACTTTATGCTCAACGATATGAGATTTAATAATTTTTTCTGCATCTTCTGGTTTAACTTTTGTATAAAAAGTATGATCTGGGAATATTTTTACAATTGGTCCTCTTTCACAGAATCCAAAACAACCAGCAATACCAATTTCAACAATATCTTCAACATTACATTCTTTTGCCCAATGTTTTAATTCATCAACAATTTCTAATGATTTTGAAGATGTACAACCTGTACCAGCACAAACAGAAATATAATATTTATCGCTAATAGTTGGTGTTTCACTACGAGTTTCTAATAAATCTTTTACATTTTCGTAAATTTGTAATAATTCTTCTTTTGACTTGATTTTGTTACACATAAATAATCTCCTAATATTCTCTTAAGATTTTTTCAACATCATCAACTGTGACATTTCCATATGTCTTATCATTGATTTGCATAACTGGAGCAAGTCCACATGCACCAACGCAACGCAATGTTGTTAAAGTAAATTTACCATCAGGTGTTGTTTCACCATTTTTAATTTTTAAGAGTTCTTCAACTCTATTTAAAATTTTATCTGCTCCACGAACAAAGCAAGCAGTTCCTAAACAAATATTAATAACATATTCCCCTTTTGGAACCATTGTAAAAAAGGAATAAAAAGTTACTACACCATAAACTTTTGAAACATTAATATGCAATTTTTCAGCAATAAAAGTTTGAACATTCATAGGTAAATAACCAAAAATTGATTGAGCCCTATGCAATATAGCAATCAATTCTGATGGATTATTACCAGTAGATGCTATAAAAGCGTCGAGTTCATCAAACATTTCCTTATTAGTTTTCATATCGTTTGACCTCCATAAACAATAATATTATACATAAGCATTATAATTAATGCTATTAAAAAATTTTTTTTAATAAAAAACTCACTATTTTTCAACAAAAAATGACTTATTTTTTTCTAATTAATGATATTGAATAGTTACCATTTTTCCTGCTTCTTCAAGTAATTCTTTTAACCTTTCAACAATTTTTATTTTTATCGATAAATCAATTGGTAAAAACCTATGTGCAGGATTAAAAGAAGTTCCTACAAACATATTAACATTACTTGCTCTTTTTAAAATAATATTACTTATTAAAGTTGCCCCATCTTGATTATCAAGTGCTTTAGAATCAACATCTTTAATATTTAAGTATTTTTCAGTCACTTCAAGAACTTTTCCTAATGTAATAACACCTTCAGTAACTAAATCAATTCCTTCAATTATAGCAATAGGGGGAACATCACTAGAAAAATATTTTAAAGAAGTTTTAATCTCAGTATTCAAATATCTAGCAACTATTTTTGAAGTAGTACCACCACATACAACTTTTAAACCTTCTTGAGATAAGAAATTATTTACAACTTTATCATCATTTTCTTCATCCATTGGAGGTCCAACTAAAATATTAACTGTTAATGGTTCAACTAATTTAATTGCCCCAATTGTTGTATCATCACCTGGTTCTCCCATATATAATGAATTACAAGATTCTCCAACTAAAGCCGCAATTTCTCTTGCTGACATTTCTTCGTTATAATTTGCCATAATATAATTTGAAATATCTTCAATCGACCAACCTAAATTCATTGTTTTTCCAATACCAGCGTGTGGAGCGCCATCAGAACAAAAAACAAATACATCATTTTTCTTTGCTTGAAAAGTAGAACAATACACTGTTTTATTAACTATTATCTTCTTTTCTTTTTCTAATTTTGCAATTTTTCCACCACTTATATAAATTAAAGGTGGATTATCAAATTCAAAAATATATCCATTTCCTTCATGATCGACATGAATAACTGTAAAAGTTGAATACGCTACTTTTCTTACACTACAAACTGGTAATGTCGAAATAACTGAAGCAATACATTCTTCAATCGCCGCTCCATTAGCAATCATTAAACATAATAATTTAGAAGTTAATGTTGCAAGAATATTAGCCTTCACTCCAGAACCTAAACCATCCGCTAAAACAATAGTTGTTCCTTCTTCTTTTCTTACAATTTCAATATTATCCCCACATAATTCTTCGCCAACATGATTTAATGAAACATATCCATCATCAATAAAATATTTCATTTTTCTTCACCTTTTAAACTATTTTTAAAGTTAACTAAAGCAATTTTTGCTTCAGCAGTTGATTCACCTAACAACGAAGCAATTTCTTGAACAGTTGACATTTGTTTATTAATAACTTCATCAGTTACCTTTATCATCTCTTGTCTTAACGCTCTTATTTTTTCATCATTTATTGTTTCTTGAGTAACATCTTTATAAATTGCAAAAGCAATCTTATGATTTTTTACATAAGTAATAGAAACATTAAAATACATATTATTTTTTTCATTAAAAACAATGATAGACTCTATACTTTTTTCTTCTTGTAATGCTTCCATCATTTCTGGAAGTAAAACAACATCTTGATAATATTTACCTTCATCATCTTTACTTAATTGTAAATACTCAATTGCTCTTTCATTAATATCAATTAAAATACCTTTACTATTAACAGTTATAATACCATTAGGGGTATGTTCAATAATCTCATTAGAAATAGATTCAGCTTTATTTTTTAAATATGGCATACAAAATTCTGGATTTGCTAAACCATTAAAAACTGCGATTGCTTTTTCTCGACAAGTAGAATAACCACACGCTCCACAATTTATTTCATCTTCTTTTTTATACTTAAATATTCTTTCTAAAATTTGTTTAATTTCATCTTCTGTTGGAATCTTATCACTACTTGGTCTTGCTTTATATGTAGTTGATAAATCAACATCAATATCTTTTATTGAAAATTTATTTTGACCATTTCTAGCAAATCTTCTAACAACAGAATTATCTAAAACTGTTGAAGTTGATGAAATTCTTGCTGGGCCATTAATACAACCACCTTCACACATATTCATCTCAATAAATAAATTATTCAATGAATCAATATGACTCATAGTATCTTTAATTTTTTCTGCATCATCTAATGCGATTAATTCAAATTCATCTGGAATATCACTTCCAAAAGATTTGATAATTCCACGATTTATTGGATAAAATCTTGCACTATTTGTAAAAGTATCTTTTTGTTTTGTTTCAATAAATTTAATATTATTTTGCTCAAACATTTGATTCAATTCTTCAAAAGTTAAAGCGTAATCAATTTCTTTATTTTCACTCGCTTCTTTTTTCTTTGCAATACAAGGACCAACAAATACGATATGGTAATCATCTCCATATTCTTTTTTTAATATACGAGCGTGAGCAACCATTGGTGAAACAACTGGTGCTAAATATTTTAATGCGTGAGGAAACTTTGTTTCTAAATAATTAACACTTGCTGGGCAAGCAGAAGAAATTAAATTTTGATACTTACCACTGTTAATTAATTTAGTATACTCTTTTGTAACATAATAAGCACCCCTTGCTGTTTCTTCAACAACACTAAATCCCAATTTTTCACAAGCAAAAGCAAAATCTGAAAAACTTTTAACAGAAAAATTAGCAATAAAAGAAGGTGCAACACTTAATATAACTTTATTAGGATTCTCCTTTAAAAGTAACATAACATTTTCAATATCAGAAGAAACTTTCTTTGCATTTTGTGGACAAACATTTACACATTTACCACATAAAATACATTTGTCTTCAATAATTTCCGCTTTATTATTAACAAAGTTTATCGCCTTAACTGGACAATGTTTTAAACAAGAATAACAATCTTTACAAGAATCAATATCAAACTTTAAAAACATAAAAAACTCCTATAATAGTGGAAGAATTTCTTCCTTAAAAATTGTATCTATTGTTTCTTGAGAACAATTTTGAACTAATCTATCATTTATCAACATAGATACCCCATTAGCGCAATTACCTAAGCAAAATGATGCAACTAATTCTATTTTATCTTCTAATCTATTCTCTTTAATTAATTCTTGAAGTCTAGTGATAACTTCGTGAGAACCTTTTAAATGGCACGCAGAGCCAACACAAATTGATATTTTCATTTTTTTCACTCCTCAATATATTTTTATAATATACAATTTTATGAAAAAAATAAATGTATTAATTATCATAAATTAATTTAAGATAACTAAAACTATAATTATTGTGCACATCTCTATAAATATTAATTAAGGTTATCTTTTTTATTCTTCTTGATGCAATAAACAAAGAATGTGTTAATAATATTTTCTTAGAAATCCACCAAATATTAGGTAAAGAACTTTATAAAAAATTATTTTATTATTCTATCACTAATCGTGGTACAGAATTTGTAAATGCTGATGCAATAGAAGAAAATCATACTCTTGGTTAGATATGTTATTCCTAAAGGATCATCTATTTCTTCTAATCCATACGAATTAATGAAAGCATTTTACAAAGAAGATTCCTAAAAAAATTAGGATTGAATTTATCAATCCTAACGATGTTATTAATACTTTTTTTCTCTATACATTTTTAATATATCACAAAAACAGATTTTACTTTTATCCTTTTTCTTCTTTTTTTGCATTTTTCTTTGTCAAATTTTACTTTCTTTTTAAAAACGGATTTTACTTTGGCAAGTTACTATCGATATAATCAAATATTTATTAAATAAATTATTCGATTATTTAAAAATAAAA
>CAZOAE010000041.1:0-7025 GCA_964577725.1 uncultured Erysipelotrichaceae bacterium
CCAAAAATAAATAATATCATTGCTGTAATAGCAAAAATTAAAGGTAATAAAGTTATTAATAATTTGTTTTTATTTTTCATTTTTGTTTTGTTGAATCTCTATATTGAATCGTGGAAATAAAAGGATATGTTTTAACTGTTAAAGTAGAATTAAGAAGTTTAGTTAGCATTCTCATAGCAATAGAACCAACTTCATACATATCAATATCACAAGATGTTAGTTGGGGAGTAACAATAGTTGAATATTTTGTTCCAATAATTGATAAAATTGAAATTTCTTCAGGAATAGAAATATTATGATAACTCGCAGCATTTGCAACACCACATGAAATAGTATCTCTAGGTGCGATAAAAAATCCTTTTTTATTAGTAGTAAAATATTCTTTAAATTGTTCAAGTGTTTTAGAATATGAATCTTCAACAACAATTGTTTTAAATTTATCACTTTTATTTAATTTAAGACATTCTTCTTTTGCGATTTTTTCTAAGTTATCCATTAAAGCAGAACCATTATTAATATGTAAGAAGCATATTTCATCATCACTATTTTCAAAATGTTTATTAACTGCTTCTTTAATTGATGATACATAATCTAAAGGAATAGAAGCAACATTTTCTTTTTCTATTTCTCTACCAATTACTGCGACTGGTGTTCCATAATTTACTAATTTTTCGATATCATCATTAGATAATTGATCATCAAAAATAACTGCACCATCAACATTAGAAGTTATAACATTTGCAATTACATTGTTAATTTCTTCTCTATCGTGTGAAGTAACGAATAAAGTAGTTTGATAACCATATATTTTAGCGATATCGACCATTCCAGAAAGCATTGATGCTATATACATATTTAATGAAGATGGGATAACTATTCCAACATTCGTAGATTTTGATTTTGCAAGCCCTTGCGCAATCATAGAAGGTTTATATCCTAATTTTTCAATTACCGATAAAATTTTGTTTTTTGTTTCTTCGGTTACATTATCTTTATTGTTAATAACTCTTGATACTGTCGCTAAAGAGTATCCAGATTCTTTTGAAACTTGATAAATAGTAACTCTTTTTTTTAGAAAATCTTCTTTCATAAACCCTCCTTTTTAAATAAAAAAAGCGCCTAGCCGCGCCTTTTAAATGGTGATAGTTTGTTTTAATTTTGCTTTAAAGTCGTTAACTTTTGTTTTATGTCTTCAAGAAACATTTTAGACTTACCTTTAACCTTACTGATATCAATGTTATCTAGGGAAGTAATTAAATCGTTTACTTTCTCAGTTATTGTATCAAGGGTATCATCTGTTTTAAGTTTGACTTTCTCTTTAACATCCGCTAAAGAAGTTTGAGCATCAGTTTTTACTTTTGACATCTTTTGAGAACAATTATCTTTCATTTTTGTGAGTTTTTGATACAACGGTTCACAAGAAACTAAGACAAGCATACCTATTGCAACGCCACTAGCTAAAACACCTATTTTGCTTTCCATTTAACCCTCCTAAGTATATTAACAAAGAAGAATCGGCACATTTTAATTATATAAATTAAAATTACTTTTTGTCAATTTTTTCATACATAATATTAAATTGACTATCTTTATATTCTTCTATGCGGGTGACAAACTATATTGTTGACTAGGTATCCGCTTAAGGATTTAACATTTATCACCATTAATATTTTGTGGTTGGTGTTTAAATTTTATACAAAAAAGTGTTATTTTAATCCTTCAATTATTTTTATTCCAGCAGAAGCACCAATTCTTGAAGCACCTGCTTCAATCATTTTTAAAAATGTTTCGGTATCTCTTATTCCACCACTTGCTTTAACTAAACATTTATCTTTTACTGTTTCTTTCATTAATTTTACATCTTCATATGTTGCTCCACCAGTAGAAAAACCAGTTGAAGTTTTAACAAAGTCTGCTCCCGCTTTGACTGCTAGAGTGCAAACACGAATTTTTTCTTCATCAGTAAGTAAGCAAGTTTCAATAATTACTTTAAGAATATTATTTTTACAAATTTCTTTTAATTGTTTTATTTCATTAAATACATATTCATCTTCATTACATTTTAGTTTTGAAATATTGATAACCATATCAATTTCACTAGCGCCGTTTTTTAAGGCATCTTTTGTTTCTTCTATTTTCGCTAATGTGGTTGTTGCTCCTAATGGGAAACCAATAACAGTACATACTTTAACATCAGTATTTTTTAATAATTCATAGCATTTACTAACAAAGCAAGGATTAACGCATACTGAAGCAAAATCATATTTTTTTGCTTCATTACATAATTCTTCGATTTGTTTTTCTGTACAATCTGGTTTTAAAAGTGTGTGATCAATATATTTGTTATAATTCATTTTTTTTATCTCCTATGTATGTAATTATACAAAAAAATATAAAATAAAAAAAGCCTTTATAGGCTCATTTATTTTTCAAAAACTAATAGTTTATTTTGCAATAACTTGTTTTCCACCATAATAACCACATTTTGGACAAACACGGTGTGAAGTAATAGTTGCGCCACAATGTGAGCAAGTGGTTAATCCTGTGATTTTTAAACTTAAATGTGATCTACGCATTCTCTTAGTAGTTTTTGATGTTCTTCTAAATGGTACTGCCATAATACACACCTCCTAGGTACTGACACAATAGGTATTTTATATTAATAAAAAACTAGTGTCAACAAAATAATAAAAATAGTTTTATTTTACGCTTGAAATACTTTATATAAACCTTAGTTTTTTTTATAAATATAATTTATAAACATATTTATGATGTTTTTTTCACTTTTTATATCACAAGGAAGATAGTTTTCGCTTAAACCATGATATAAATTTGTTTTTGGATTATAACTTTCTATTAAAACTGTTACATTTTTATTAATAAATTTTTCTTCATATTTTTGTGATAATTGATTACCTAATTCAATTAATTTATTAACTCTTTGTTTTTTTATTTGACTAGGTATTTGATTTGGTAAAGTACTTGCTAATGTTCCTTCTCTAGGAGAATATGGGAAAATATGTAAAAATGAAAAATCACATTTTTTTATAAAGTTATATGTTTCTTCAAATTCTTCTTCACTTTCACCAGGAAATCCTACGATTACATCACAAGCAAGAGCAATATCTGGGATTTCATCTTTAATTTTTTTGATTTTTTGATAGAATTCTTCGCAAGTATATTTTCTTCTCATTCTTTTAAGAACTGAATCAGATCCAGATTGTAAAGGAATATGAAGATGTGGTGCGATTATATTTGAACTTTTAAGTATTTCAATAAATTCATCATCAATTTGACTTGCTTCGATAGATGATATTCTTAACCTTTTTAAACCATTAATTTTGATTATATCTTTTAGTAAAGAATTAAAATTATAATTTTCAAATTCATAACCATAACTAGCGGAATCAATTCCAGTAATAACAATTTCTTGATAATTATTATTTACTAATGTTTTTATTTCACATAAGATTTCATCTTTTTCTCTTGAGCGTAAGTTGCCCCTTGTATAAGGAATAATACAATATGAACAAAAGTTGTTGCAACCATCACTAATTTTAACAAACGCTCTTATTTTTTCATCAAATGATGTGATATTTAGTTTTTGATATGTTCTTAAACGAGTTGACTTATCAACATCAATAATTTGTTTTTTATTTTCTTCATATTGTTTAAGTAAAGAAATTAATTTTAAGTGGTCATTGTTACCCATTATAATTTTAACATTTGGAATGTCTTTATATGAAGAAGTGTGGTATTGTGATGAACAACCACATACAACAATAATGGAATTAGGATATTTTTTTGCTAATGAAGATACTTTTTGTCTTGATTTATGTTCAGCCATTGATGTTACTGCACAAGAATTGACAATTATAATATCGGGATTATTTTCTTCAATATATCCATTTTTAATAAGGGCTTCTCTAGTTGCTTGACTTTCATATGAATTAACTTTACAACCTAGAGTTATTATCATAAACTTTTTCATCTTATAAATTCTCCGTTAAAAAGGAAATAATGCTTAATGCGTATATACAAGCAGTTTCGCTTCTTAATATTCTTTTTCCTAGTGAAATTGATTGATATCCAAGTTTTTCTACATATTTAACTTCTTCTTCACTAAATCCACCTTCACTTCCAATTAAAATTCCAATTGAATCATTTTTTTTGAATGAAAGTGAGTTTAAAGAATTAATTTTTTCATTTTCATACGCTATAAAACTATGGTTAAATGAATATTTATCAATATCTTTTAAATTAATTATATCTTTTATTGTTGGTATTTTAAAGCGGTGAGATTGCTCACTTGCTTCAGTAGCAATTTTATTAAAACGAGCAAGTTTTTTTGAAAAATCTTCTTTTTTGTATTTAGTTACACATCTTGAAGATTGAACAAGAATAATATTATTTACTCCAATTTCAGTTACTTTTTGAATTACTAAATCAAGTTTATCCCCTTTTGGTAAACAGTATAATAAAGTTATATCAACATTTAATTCTGGTGATATAGTGATTTCTTCAATTTGCTCTACTAAAAAAGGATCAATAGATGTTATTTTACAAATATAGCATTTTTGATGAAATACTACTTCTATTGTATCAAAAATATTCATTCTCATAACTTTTAATATATGTTTTATTTGTTCATTAGTAAAAGTTATATTGTTAAATTGTTCTTCTATAAAATATCTTTGCATAATTTAATATATATAATTCTCTTGTAATAGTTTTATTTCTTTTTCATAACCATCTAAATCATTTGGTGTTTCTAAAATAAATGGTAAATCTTTTAGTTTAGGGTGATTTATAATTTTTTTAATTGTATCGAAACCTATTTCACCTAAACCAATTTTTTGATGGCGATCTTTATGCGCTCCACATTTATTCATTGAATCATTTAAGTGGATTGCTTTTAATTTATTTAGACCAATAATTTTATCAAATTCTTGAAGAACATTATCTAAGTCATTGATAATATCGTATCCACCTTCGTGTATATGACAAGTGTCTAAACATATTCCTATATGGGAAGATAAATTAACATTATCTAATATTGTTTTTAATTCTTCAAAATTTCTTCCAATTTCACTGCCTTTTCCTGCCATAGTTTCTAATAAAACGATAGTATTTTGATTTTCATTTAATACTTGATTTAGTGCATCAATAATAAATTTTGTTCCTATTTCTACTCCTTGTCCAGTATGTGAACCAGGATGAAAATTATAGTAAACATTTTTAACATCATTTAAACGAATTAAATCATCTTTGAAAACATTTATTGCAAAATTTCTAATTGAAGGATCACTTGAACATAAGTTCATAGTGTAAGGAGCGTGAGCAACTATATAGTCAATATTGTTGTTTTTAGCAAAATTATTATATTCTTCAATATCTTTTTTATCTAAAGGTTTAACTTGACCACCACGTGGGTTTCTTGTAAAAAATTGAAAAGTATTACCGTTCATTTCAATTATTTGTTTTGCCATTGATAGAAATCCATTACTTGAAGAAAGATGACAACCAATTTTTAAATTTTTATTCATTTTAATCACCAAAAGAATTTTAACATATATTTATTTTTTTTTTAACAAATAAAATAGCGTATCAATTTTTTCTTGATACGCTTAATGGTTATTTAGTTTTAAAAGTAAAGGAATTATCAATATAATCAATAATAACTACGGATTTTTCTTTTATTTCATTAGTGATAATTTTATATGCGATTGGATTTTCGATATTTGTTTGAATATATCTTTTTAGTGGTCTAGCACCATATGTTGAATCAAATCCTTCTTCACATATATGATTTAATGCGTTTTCTGTTATTTCAAGTTTAATTTGTTTTTTTGATAAACGCATTGTTAGTTCATTAATAAATTTGATAGCGATTTTATTAACAATAGAATTATCTAATGAATTGAAAAAGACAATATCATCAATACGGTTTATAAATTCTGGTTTGAAGTATTTATTTAATTCTTGTCTAATTTGATTTTGAATTTCATTATTATTTCCTTTTAATAAATATTGTGAACCTATATTGCTAGTCATAATTAAAATTGTATTTTTAAAATCAACAACTCTTCCTTTTGAATCTGTTAATCGACCATCATCAAGAACTTGTAATAAAACACTAAAGACATCTGGGTGTGCTTTTTCTATTTCATCAAGTAAAATAATTGAATATGGTTTTCTTCTAACGGCTTCAGTTAATTGTCCACCTTCTTCATATCCAACATATCCTGGTGGCGCTCCTAGTAATCTGGAAACAGAATATTTTTCCATATATTCTGACATATCAATTCTAATTATTTGAGTTTCTGAATCAAATAAATTATTAGCAAGAGATTTAGCAACTTCAGTTTTACCAACACCAGTTGGTCCTAAAAATAGAAAACTACCAATTGGTCTATTTTCATCATTAATACCAGCACGAGATCTAATAATTGCATTACATACTTTTTCTAATGCTATATCTTGACCAATAACTCTTTTTTGTAAATTATCTTTTAATGATAATAATTTACTAGATTCAGTTGATTTTAATTTGTTAGTTGGAATTCCAGTCCATTTAGAAACGATAGATGCAATATCATCTTGTTTTACTACTTCATCTAACATTCTTTGCTCAGTATTTAGATTATCGTATTCTTTAATCTTTTTTTCTAATTCAGGAATTGTTTGATATTGTAATCTTGCTGCTTGTTCGTAATTAGCGTCAGTATAGTATTTTTGTAATTGTAATTTTGCTTTTTCTAAATCATTTTTCAATACTTTTGCTTTTTCTAATTTTTCTTTTTCATTAAGCCATTTTGCTTTTAAAATGCTTTGCTTTTCTTTTAAAGACGCAAGTTTACTTTCTAATTTTTTTAGTGTTTCTTTTGCGTATTCAGTATCTTCATTATTTAATGAAACTTTTTCTATTTCAAGTTGAGAAACTTGTCTATTAATTTCATCTAATTCGACTGGCATTGAATCAATTTGCATTCTAACGGCCGCACACGCTTCATCAACTAAATCTA
>CAZOAE010000042.1:0-6145 GCA_964577725.1 uncultured Erysipelotrichaceae bacterium
AAAGTGTGTTACGTTCACCAACACTTTCGCTTTTTGTCTGCTTTAATTTAGTTTATTGATTATTGTTTTTCTTTGGCAATAATTGTTTTGCAACATCTCCAAATATTTTGGTCATTTTCCCAGCTTTAGGAGCAACAGACATATTTATAGCCGTATTTAATCCTATTGTTGCTGTTGTTTTAGCAATATTTCCAATATCAATTTCTAATGCATCTCCTGTGTCTTTAATTTCTTTCTTTACCTTTAAAACATTTCTAACAAATTTTGATTTACCACTTAATAGTCTTAAAGTTGCATCAACGAAAAGTTTTGCTTCTTTTTTGTTTGGAAATTGAACACATTTTTCATGTTCTAAAAAATACATATTTACAATGTCGTTTTTTCTAATAACTTGAGCTTCATCTTTATAAATCTTCAATGTGTCAATTGCGTAAATTTCAGTATCTTCAATTTCTTTTGAAAAAAACTTCTTTGTTCTTGTTATAAAGATGATGTTCATACTTGTTAATCGTAATTCAGTATTGTATGTCTTAATTTGTTTTGGTTTTGAAGTATCTTGAAAAGCCACTTGTCCTTTATATATCATACTTTCATCTTGTTTTAAAATATAATTTTCCATAACTTCCCCTTTTATTGCACATTAGACTTTTAAAATATAAATATCATTTTCATCTATAATGCTTTCATCATTATTTTCCCCCCCCCCCCCGCCATAAAAAAGCAAGCAAAATGAACTGCTATTAATAAAGTGGACACCCTTAATTGAATATTTATATATATAGAAACTTTATGAATTAAAAAATGATTGCAAATTTGCAATCACATTTATATTTTTTTATATAACTAATTAAAATTTTATATTTAAACTAAGTTTTTTATTTCAAAATAATATCTATTTCCCAACTTTTAAATTATCAGTTGGTAAAATATAATCTCTAATTCCTATGAATAATTCACTTAAATCAACTTCCAAAGCAATAGATATTTGTCTTAATATTTTTAATGTTGGATTTCTTCTACCATTTTCTAAATCATTTAAGTAATTTCTATTAATACCAGCTTCTAAAACTAAATCCAAACAAGACATTCCTTTTTTATTTCTTAAATAAACAATTCTTTTTCCTAATTGATGATATATATCAATATTATTTATCATATTCTAATTCCTTATATTTATCGTGAATTTTGCTAAATATATGATTAACACCAGATTTAGATAGTTTTATATTGTACTCTTTTAATAAAAAATCCCCTATTTGATTCAAAGAGAAATCAGGATTATTTTCTCTTATATTAGCAACTAATTGTTCTTTTTCTGTTAATAATCCAAAAACTCCCGCTTCTTTAATCTTTTGTATTTCCATACATTGTTCTTCGCCTTTTGCTAAACTTCTTTGATAATTTGCCGTATAACATATTTGAATTCTATTTTCGGAATTAATAAAATCTTTTTCTATACGAGCGTTTTCAAATTCAAATAAACAATTATGAGAAAAAATAATAGAAAGAAAAGTTGCAATTTGATCTGCTTTTTTTAAATATAAAACAACTTTTTTTCTTCTTGAAATAGTTTTAAAATCCATAGACCTATTATTTCTAAAACGATTCAATAATTTTAAATAATATTTACCATCTTCTTCAGTAAAAACAACCATTTGAAGATGATAGTTTTTTGATGTAGGAGAATTAACACTTCCAGATGCTAAAAATGAACCAGCAATAAAATATCTTAATCCTTCTTCAAGAACTAATTTAGTTGGATTTGAAGGAACACCATCTTCCATTAATTCTAATTTTTCTAAAATATCTAAAACATTTTCATTAATTGTAATATTAAAAATACTACTCTTATCAAAATTCATTTTTTTTGAATATGTATATGATGGAGTAACATTAAATAATTTTTTAAATGCTAAATAAACCCACTTAGCAATTTTTGAATTTTCTGTTTTTAAAGTTAAAGACATTCCACTGTTTGTTAAAGATAAATTTCCATTTACTTTACAAAATCCAGATAGCATTATTAAAAGTTCTTTATCATTAAAATCAATAGAGCAAATTTCTTCTTTAACCATTGAAGTAAAAGTAATTTTTTTCATTTAAAACACCTTTACTAATTATAACACATTTATTTTTTTCTTAAAGAATTAATTATCGTTTGACTTACAATCGCCCCATCACTAGAAGCAACAATAATTTGTCTTAATTTACGATTAGTAACATCTCCTATTGCAAATAATCCATCAACTATTGTTTGACATTCATTATCAACAACGATAAATCCATTTTCATCTTTTACTTCTTCAATTAATAAATAATCGCTATTTGCTTTTAAACCAACATATTCGAATAAAGCATTAATTTGTAGTGATTTTACTTCATTATTTTCTACATTATGAATTTTTAATGATTCAATAACTTCATTTCCTATACATTCATCAATAATAAATGGAGTAAGAATCTCAATATTATCTTTTTCTTTTATTGAATCTAAATATTGTTTAGCACCCCTAAATTCATTTCTTCGATTAATTAAATATACTTTTGATGCAATATTAGATAAATATAAACATTCTTCTAAGGCTGAATTTCCACCACCTACAACAGCGACAACTTTAT
Organism: uncultured Erysipelotrichaceae bacterium; assembly: GCA_964577725.1. Lineage (GTDB taxonomy): Bacteria > Bacillota_I > Bacilli_A > RFN20 > CAG-449 > CAG-449. The sequence goes on from CAZOAE010000042.1 coordinate 2,620, forward strand.
TTTTATATAAGTTACCATCACATACTGCACAAAAAGAAATTCCCTTACCAATATATTTTTCTTCATTTAAAAAATTTAAAGATTTATTATTTGTTCCACTTGCTATTAAAACTTTTTTACATTTATAAATATTTTTGTTTGTTTTAAGATAGAAATAATCTTCTTTTTTAATAACTTCAACAACTTTTTCTCTTGTTATTTTAATATCATTATATTTTAAATCTTTTTCATATTTTTGGCTTAATTCATAACCAGTAATATTTTCAAAAGGGGGATAATTATCAATTTTTGAAGTAGAATTAACTTTACCCCCAATTAATCCATTTTCGAATAAAATAAAATCAATACCCGCTCTTTTTAGATAAATAGATGATGTAATTCCACCTGGTCCAGCACCAATAATTGCAACATCTTTTTCAATCATTTTAAAAAAAGACAATAATTCTTGATATGATTCTATTTTAATATCACAATCTAAATTACTATTTTTTCTAAAATGAACAAATCCAGTTTTTACTCCAGCATTTTTTCCCGCTTGAAAATCAGTAATCGCATCACCAATAAAAAGAACTTCTTCTTTACTTAAATTAAAACTTTCAACACATTTTAAAACACCATCTGGACTAGGTTTAGGATTACTAACATCATCTAAACCAATAACACAATCAAAAAAACTCTCAATATTAAAAGTAGTCAACATTTTTAATGCTGATTTTTTAAATCTTGATGTCACAACCCCTAATTTATAACCTTTACTTTTAAGAAATGATAATAATTCAATCGTATAAGGGTAAACTTTTGCTAATTCTAAAGTATGTTTTTCAGCATAACTACGATATATTTTTACTAATACATCAAATTCTTCATCAAAATATTTACTAAAAATTTCTTCTAAAGGTGGTCCTAAAAAAGATAATTCTTCTTCTTTTGTTAATTTATAATCTGGTTTTAATTCTTTAAAAACTTCGTGATAGGAAGCAATTATTAATTCATCAGTATCTATTAAAGTACCATCTAAATCAAATATAATCCCCTTAATATCACTATTTTTCATCATTATTAACCTTTTCTTCTTTTTCTAAATTATCAATTGAAACAGTTTCAAGTTCTGCTTCACTATTAGAAATAACATTTGTATCTAATAAAACTTTCTTTTTTCCAAATTTATCATATAAATGGCAACAAACAATTCCTACAACACCTAAAACAATAAAAATAATTGACATAATAACAGATGTCATACTATTTGCACTTGCATCTGGATTAGTTGTTCCCATAATAAAATCAACATTTCTTAAAGGTTCAAGAATTGCTCTTACTGTTCCATACCAAATAAGATAACTACACATTAAATCTCCATTTGCTAATTTAATTACATTATTTGTTTTACTTGATAACCACTTAAATAATTTTGGTAAGCCATAAACAATAACGAACCAGCCAATAACATTAATAATACCTTCAATCAAGAAAAGTGGTAAAACCATTTCATTATATCCACCATCACATAAATAGACATATTCGCTACCATTCATAGCCCAGCCATTACCCGCAACATTTAATTTAATAGATAATCTATCAGTAAAGAAACTAGGTAACCAACTCCATTTATCTACACAATAGCCATAAACTTCTTGATTAAAATAATTACCCCATCTACCAATTGCTTGAGCAAGTAAAATATTAGGAACAATACAATCAGTTGCTAATAATAAAGGAATATTTTTTCTTTTAACACGCATAAAGATAATTCCAACAATCGCACCAAATAAGACTCCACCTTGAATTGCAAGTCCGCCTTCCCATATTTTATAAACATCTCCAATAGGTTTTCCTTCGGCAATAATCCACCAAATTCTTGCACCAACAATTCCTGCAGGAAAAGCAACATAAAATAATGTTTCTAAAGCATTAGGATCATAACCTTTCTTCTTTAAAAAATATTGTGATAATTTATACGCTAGTATAGCACCTATTAAAATAAATACTGCATAAAAAGCAATTTTAAAATTTCCAATTTCAATAATATTTTTTCCTATAAACAATGCATTCATTATTTTTCACCTCTTTTTAATAATTCATTCATTCTATTTTCAAATTCAAATGTAGAATCATAACCATTATCTTTAAGTTTTAAATTAGTAATCGCAACTTCAATAATTTCAGCGATAGATCTCGCTCCAGAAACTGGTAAATTTAGAATTGGAATATTTACATCTAATAACTTGTAATATTGAATATCATTTCCTAATCTATCAAATGGTTTTTCTTGATCAAATGGGACTAAATTAATCGCATAAGATATTTTCTTTTTCTTAACTAAATAATTAATACCAAATAATTTTCTTACATCAATAATTCCTACACCCCTAACTTCCATAAAACCCGATAAAAGTTCTGGTGCTTCTCCAATTAATTCATTTTGAACATAAGTAACATTAACTCGATCATCTGCAACTAATTTATGACCTTTTTTTATTAATTCAAGAGTTGTTTCTGATTTTCCAATACCAGATTCACCTAAAATAAGAACACCCATTGAATATATTTCTACAAGTGTAGCGTGAATACTTGTTGTAGGGGCTAATTTTTCTTGTAAATAAGAAAAAGAAGAAACAAATAAATTAGATGTTGACATTCCTGTAGATAAAATTGGAAAATCTTTTTTCTTAGCAATTTCTAGTAAATCACTAGGACAATTTCCATTCCAAGTTAATATAATCGCAGGGCAATCATCATTAGTAAGGAATTCATAAGTTTTCAATAATTGTTTTTTATTTGCTTGTTCAATATAAAGAAGTTCTCTATGCCCTAATACAACTAAATAATTCTTATTTGTTGCTCCAAAATAACCAGTAAGTTCAAAACCTGGTCTATTAATTTGAACATAACCAATTTTTCTTTTACTCAAACTTTGATAACCACTTAAAACAACTAATCCAAAGTGTTGAGCGTATTCTTGAACAGTAACATATTTTTCTAACATAACTTTTTCCTTTTACTAAATATTATCAAAAGATTTTTCCTTCTTCAATTAATATACCATTTAAAAACAATACTTTCTTATCTTTAAATATCTTCTCTTTTTGAAATTCTTTGTAAATCTCTTTGTAATATCTTTTTTAAATAAATACCAGTATAAGATTTTTCATAGTTAGCAACTTCTTCTGGAGTACCTTTAATTAAAATAGTTCCCCCACCTTCTCCACCTTCTGGACCTAAATCAATAATATAATCAGCGCATTTAATCACATCTAAATTATGTTCAATTATAACAATTGAATTTCCACCAGAAGCTAAAGATTTTAAAACTTCTAATAATCTTTTAATATCATCAATGTGTAATCCTGTTGTTGGTTCATCAAGAATATATAAAGTTTTTCCAGTTGATCTTTTTGCTAATTCATACGCAATTTTTACTCTTTGTGCTTCTCCACCAGATAATGTAGTTGATGATTGACCTAATTTAATATATCCTAATCCAACATCACATAAAGTATTAATTTTTCTACTAATTGAAGGAATG
>CAZOAE010000042.1:6155-6893 GCA_964577725.1 uncultured Erysipelotrichaceae bacterium
CTTTTAGAAGACGGAGTGTCAATTACAATTAGGAATGTTTTTGAAAAATTCACTTGCATCTTCACAAGTCATTTCCAAAACATCATAAATATTTTTTCCTTTATATGTAATTGAAAGAGTTTCATCATTATATCTTTTACCTTTACATTCTTCACATTCAACAAAAACATCTGGAAAGAATGACATTGAAATTCGTTTTACCCCATCACCTTCGCACGCTTCACATCTTCCACCTTTAACATTAAATGAAAAATGGCTCTTTGAATAACCTTTTGCTTTTGCTTCTTTAGTTGACGCGAATAAATCTCTAATATCATCAAATACTCCAATATAAGTCGCTGGATTTGATCTTGGAGTTTTACCAATTGGATCTTGAGAAATATTTATTATTTTATCAATATTTTCTAATCCTTTTATTTCTTTAACTTTACCAGCTTCATATTTTTTATGATTAACAATATTATAAGCATTTTTATATAATACTTCAGTTACTAATGAAGATTTACCAGAGCCAGATACACCAGTTACTAAAACTAAACAACCTAAAGGTATTTTAACATTTATATTTTTTAAATTATTTGCACAAGCCCCAATTATTTCAATATAAGTACCATTTCCTTTATTTCTAAAAGATGAATAAGGAATAAATTTTTTTCCAGATAAATATTGCCCAGTTAAAGATAAAGGATTATTAATTACTTCACTAGGAGTACCTTCTGCGATAATATTTCCCCCATG
>CAZOAE010000043.1:0-6575 GCA_964577725.1 uncultured Erysipelotrichaceae bacterium
TGCATTTTTAGATATTAAAGATAAAAATAATAATTATTTAGCTCAAGTAAGTGAAACAGAGAATTATTATGTATTTAGTTACGCAGATGTTTCAACTGGAGAAATTTTTGTTGAAAATATTGAAAAAGATATTGATGCAGTTATTGATGAAATAACTAATTTGAATCTTAAAGAAATTATTGTTTGTACTTCTTTTTCTAGTAAGAGTATTGAAAGAATAAAACAAAGAAAAAATATTTTAATTTCATATGAAAATAATGATATTGAAAGTATGGAACATCAATATATTCTTTCTAATGTTAGAGATTTACATCAAAGAAAAGGTATTGTTAGATTATTATCATATATTAAACAAACTCAAAAAAGAGATTTAGATTATATGAAGGTTGCAACTGTTTTAAAGAATTCAACATCAATGCAAATTGATGCTTTTTCTCGTGTTAATCTTGAATTAATTAGAACAATAAGAAGTGAAGAAAGTTATGGAACATTATTTTGGTTACTTGATGAAACATTAACAAATATGGGATCAAGATTATTAAAAAAATGGATAATGAAACCAACTTGTGATCTTAATGAAATATTATCAAGACAATCTATAATTGATTCTTTACAAGAAAATTTCTTTATTCGTGATGATATTAAATCTTGTTTAAAAAATATTTATGATTTAGAAAGATTAATTGCAAAAATTAATTTTGGTTCTGCTTCTGGTAGAGATTTAATTCAATTAAAAAAATCATTACAAATTGTTCCTGAATTATTAGAAAATATTAAAAAGTTAGGTAATAAAAAATTAATAGAATATAAAGGAAATGATGAAGATTTTACTGTTTTATCGAATTTACTTGAAAGGGCAATTAGTGAAGATGCACCAATTACTGTTAAAGAAGGCGGAATTTTTAAGAAAGGTTTTAATCAAGAATTAGATGAATTAATTGATCTATCAACTTCTTCAAAAGAATGGATTGCTTCTTTGGAAGCAAGAGAAAAAGAAAAAACTGGAATTAAGACTTTAAAAGTAGGGTATAATCGTGTTTTTGGTTATTATATTGAAGTAAGTAAAGGGGCAGTTAGTCAAATTCCAGAAGAATGGGGTTATGAAAGAAAACAAACAACAATTAATTCAGAAAGATTTATTTCTCAAGAATTAAAAGATTATGAAACAAAAGTTCTAACTGCAGAAGAAACTCGTTGTTCACTTGAATATGCTTTGTTTAATAAAATAAGAGAAGAAGTTAATAAATATACTTTAAAAATACAAAATCTTGCTGATTTAGTTTCATATATTGATGTAATGGTTAGTTTAACTGAAATAAGTATTAATTATCATTATGTAAAACCAACTTTTAATGATAATCGAACAATTAATATTATTAATGGTAGACACCCAGTTATTGAAAAAGTTATGTCAAATAAGCGTTATGTTCCAAATGATATTGTAATGGATAATAATACTGATATTTTAGTTTTAACTGGACCTAATATGGGTGGTAAATCTACTTATATGCGTCAACTGGCATTAATAGTTATACTTGCTCAAATTGGTTCATTTGTTCCAGCGGATAAAGCAGAATTAATGATTTTTGATTCAATCTTTACAAGAATTGGAGCAAGTGATGATTTAGTATCTGGACAATCAACTTTTATGGTTGAAATGGTTGAAACAAATTATGCTTTAAGACACGCTAGTGAAAATTCATTATTATTATTTGATGAAATTGGGCGTGGAACAGCAACTTTTGATGGAATGGCTTTGGCTCAATCAATTATTGAATATATTGCTGCAAAAGTAAAAGCAAAAACTTTATTTTCAACTCATTATCACGAAATAACAAAAATTGAAGAACAAATTAAAACTTTAAAAAATATTCATGTAGGTGTTAGTGAAACTAATGAACAAATAACATTTTTATATAAAATTGAAAAAGGCGCAATGGGAAAATCATATGGTATAAATGTTGCTTCTCTAGCACATCTTCCAGAAGAATTATTATCTAGAGCAAAAATAATTTTAAATGAATTAGAAAAAACAAAAGTTTCAATTAAATCAAATGTTATTGAAGATAAAAAAGTAGAATTACCTAATTGGGTAAAAGATTTAGAAAAAATTGATCCTTTATCAATGTCACCATTAGAAGCATTGAATTATTTATATGAATTGAAAAGAAAAATGAAGGAGTAATTTAATGGGTAAAATTAATGTAATGCCAGCAAGACTTGCTAATATGATTGCTGCTGGAGAAGTTATTGAAAGACCATCTTCCGTTATTAAAGAGTTAGTGGAAAATTCTATTGACGCAAATGCTAAACATATTGAAGTAGAAATTTTTGATGCTGGAAGAAAAAAAATAATTGTTCGTGATGATGGTGACGGAATGGATCAAGATGATGCAAAAGTTGCTTTTAAAAGACACGCTTCAAGTAAATTATTAGATGAATATCAATTATTTAAAATCAAAACTATGGGTTTTAGGGGTGAAGCATTACCTTCAATTGCATCTATTAGTAAAGTCACAATGTTAACTTCAAATGGAGAAAGTGTAGGTAGTAAAGTTACTATTAGTGAAGAAGAATTTAATATTGAAGAATATCAATCATTTAAAGGGACAACATTTATTGTTGAAGAATTGTTTTACAATACTCCAGTGCGTTTAAAATATTTGAAAACTGATGCAACAGAAATTGCTTCTTGTTTAGAAATAATGCAACGCCTAGCGTTATCTTTTGTTGATGTTGCTTTTGATTTTTATATTGATGGAAAGTTATCTTTTTCTACAACAGGTCGTGGGGATTTACTAGAGGTTATTAGTCGTATATATGGAATTGATGTAGCAAAAAAAATGTTAAAAATTGAATATCAAGGAGATGGATATGATATTTTTGGATATATTGCAAAACCAGAATTAACTAGATCAAATAGATATTATATGATTACTAATTTGAATAAAAGAAATGTTTATTTACCCCAACTACAAAAAGCAATTATTAATGGATATAGTGATTATATATTTAATTCAAAATATCCTTTTGTAGTTTTATGTTTAAGAGTTGATTATTCATTAGTTGATGTGAATGTTCACCCATCAAAAAAAGAAGTGAGATTATCTAATGAAAAAGAAATATCTTTTAAATTAGAATCTTTAATTAAAGAAAGATTAAGAAGTGAAAATGCTGTTCATAATGTTAATATTCCTACAAAACCATTAGAAACAATTTCGTTAATTAAAGAAGAAACGCCTTTATTTAATACTGAAATAATTAGACCTATTTCTTCTACACCAATAAAAAAAGAATCTTCAAATGAAATTAAAGTTGAGATTGATTATTCTGTTTTTGATCAAGAAGTAAAAAAAGAAGAAATACCAGTTGAAAATACTAAAGAAAAAACTATTCCTGAATATCGAGTAATTGGACAAATATTAAATACTTATGTCATCATTGAAGTAAATAATGGTTTTTATATTATTGATCAACACGCAGCAAATGAAAGAGTAAATTATGAAAAATTTAATAAAATATTAAATTCAAAAATTGAGGTTTGTACTCCATTAGTTCCACTTATTATTTCTTTATCTCCAAGTGAAATTAAATTATTAACTGATGATAAAATTAAATTATTAAAAGAAGTTGGTTTAGAAATTGAATCTTTTGGAATTAATACAATAAAAGTTTCAACGATTCCGTTATTTATTAAAGAATATAATGAAGAAAAATATATCGAAGAATTGATTAATCAAGCGATTAAAGATGAAAAAATTGATATTTATTCATTAAGAAAACATATGATTTCAACAATGGCTTGTAAAGCATCAATTAAAGCAAATGATAAATTAAATGAAATTGAAATGAAATCATTAGTTGATTCATTATTTGAATGTGAAAATCCTACTTGTTGTCCACATGGTAGACCCACTATTATTCATTTTTCAAAATATGATATCGAAAAAATGTTTAAAAGGACTGGAATATGATTTATGTTATTGTAGGTCCAACTGGGGTTGGAAAATCTAAATTAAGTATTGAATATGCTGAAAAACATGATGCGTATATTGTTAATGGAGATGCTTTTCAATGTTATAAAGAAATGAATATTGGTACAGCAAAACCTTCTATTGAAGAAAGAAGTAAAGTACCGCATTTTTTATTTGATATTGCTTCGGTAGAAAATACATATACTATTTATGATTATCAAAAAGATTTAAGAAACACTTTAGATAAATTATTAAAAGATAATAAAGATATTATTATTGTTGGGGGTTCTGGTTTATATTTAAAATCTAGTTTATATGATTTTACTCTTAATGAAAATAATAAAAAAGTAGATATGAGTTTATATGATAATTTAAATAATGAAGAATTATATAAAGTTTTGCAAAATATTGATTATGAAGAAAGTAAAAAAATTCATTATAATAATAGAAAAAGAGTATTAAGAGCAATTCAAATATATTTAGAAAGTGGACAAACAAAAACAAATATTATTTCTAGTCAAGAGCATAAATTATTGTATGATGCTACTTTTATTGGCTTAAGTAAAAGTAATAGAGAAGAATTATATTCTTTAATTGATAATCGTGTTGATAAAATGATTAAAGATGGTTTAATTGATGAAGTAAAAGCATTAATGGAAAAATATCCTAAAAATCTAAGAGCGTTTCAAGCAATTGGTTATAAAGAATTAATGGAAAATATAGATTCTATGGATATAAGTAGTATAATTTCTTTAATAAAACAAAAAACAAGAAATTATGCAAAAAGGCAATATACATATTTTAATCATCAATTACCAGTTATTTGGTTTAATGATTATAAAGAAGCATTGAGTTTTATGGAAAGGAAAATAATATGAGTTTAAAAAATATTTATGAAATTTCAAGAAAATTAAATATCCCTGATAAGTATGTTGAACCATATGGACAATATAAAGCAAAGATTAATTTGTCTTATTATGAAGAAATAAAAAATAAAAAAGATGGTAAACTAGTGTTAGTTACTGCGATTACCCCAACAAAGGCTGGAGAAGGTAAAACTACAACAACAATTGCGTTATTAGATGGTTTAAATTTGATTGGTGTTAACGCTCTTAGTTGCCTTCGTGAACCTTCATTAGGACCAGTTTTTGGTTTAAAAGGTGGTGCGACTGGTGGTGGAAAAGTTAGTATTGAACCAAGTGAAGATATTAATTTACATTTTAATGGTGATTTTCATGCTTTAACAAGTTCAATTAATTTAATTTCAGCAGTTTTAGATAATCATATTTATCAAGGAAATGAATTAAATATTGATCCTAATAAAGTTGTTTGGAAAAGAGCGTTAGATATTAATGATCGTACATTGAGAGAAATAACTATTGGTCAAGGTAGTAAAGTTAATGGTGTTGAAAGAAAAGATGGTTTTGTTATTACTGTTGCTAGTGAGTTAATGGCGGTTTTTTGTTTAGCAATTGATGAAGAAGATTTTGTTAATAGAGTTAAAAAGATTATTGTTGCTTACACTTATGATAATAAACCAATTACAATTAATGATTTAAAAATTTCTAATGCAATTAGAAAATTAATGAAACAAGCATTTATGCCTAATCTAGTTCAAACTTTAGAAAATAATCCAAGTTTTGTTCATGGTGGTCCTTTTGCTAATATTGCACATGGTTGTAATTCTATTATTTCAACAAAAATGGCTTTAAAACTTGCAGATGTTGTTGTTACAGAAGCGGGATTTGGTGCTGATTTAGGTGCTGAAAAGTTTTTAGATATTAAATGTCAAGAAGCAAATTTATCGCCAGATTTAGTAGTTATGGTTGCAACCATTAGAGCTCTTAAAATGCATGGTGGTCAAGATTTAAACGAAATTGAAAAAGAAAATATTGATGCTTTAAATATTGGAATAGATAATTTAAAGCAACATTTAGAGAATATTAAAAAGTATGGTTTAAATGTTGTCGTAGCAATTAATCATTTTGCTAGTGATCATCAAAGTGAAATTGATGTTTTAAAGAAATGGTGCGTAGATAATAATTATAAAGTTAGTTTTTTAGATGGCTTTATGCAAGGTGGAAAAGGTGCGGTTGATTTAGCAAATATTGTCAAAGATGAATTAGAAAATAATAAATCAAATTATCATTCATTGTATTCAAAAGATAGTCCAATAAAAGAAAAAATTGAAACAATTTGTAAAGAAATTTATCGTGCTGATAATGTTGAATATTCTCAACAAGCACTTGAAGATATTGTTAGATATGAACAAATGGGTTTTCAAAATGCTTATATTTGTATGGCTAAAACTCCAAATTCATTTACTGATGATCCTAATTTATTAAATGCACCTAGAAATTTTTCTATTCATATTAGAAGTGTTAATTTATCTAGTGGAGCAAATTTTATTATTCCATTAACTGGAAGTATTTTAACTATGCCTGGACTTCCAAAAGTTCCAAAAGCAGTAAAAATGGAGAATTAAAATGGAATATTTAATTGGTAAACCAGTCGCAGAATTAATTAAAAATCAATTAAAAGAGAAAATTAAAAATAAAAACAGATCACCATTACTTCAAATATTACTTAATTATGAAGATG
>CAZOAE010000044.1:0-6552 GCA_964577725.1 uncultured Erysipelotrichaceae bacterium
AGGGGAATTACTATCTTTTTTTAATCAAATTATTTTAGTTTCAAATGAAAATAATCACCCATTAATTAATGGAATAAATGAAAAAGAAAAGATAAAGATAGTTAATTCTATTAATTATGCTTATCAATTATTAGAAAATATAAATGAAAAAACATATGTTTTAGTTTTATGTAAAGGTAGTGATAATTATTTAAAGTAGAATGAAATATTAAAAATTTGAATATTATTAAAAGGGTGAAAATAAATGGAAAAATTATGTTTAGTTTTTGGTGGAGATTCTTTAGAAAGTGAAATTTCAATTTTAACTGCATTAAAAGTACAAAAAGAGTTAGAAAAGTATTCATCTATGTATATGTTAGTGTATTTAGATCGAGATGGTAATTTTTATACTGGGGAAGGATTATTACATTTAGATAATTATTCAAATAAAGTAAAATTTAAAAAAGGTAATTTCATTAAAAAGAATGGATCAAATTATTTTAAATATGGATTAAAATGGGAAAGTTTTAATTTAGTTTTATTATTAGTTCATGGAAAAGGAACAGAAGATGGTACACTAGGGGGATTTTTTGATACTTTAAAAATTCCATGTATTTATCCAGGATTAATCAACAGTGCAATATTACAAGATAAAGCAAATTTTAAAAGAATTATTGATAGTTTAAAAGTAGAACAAACTAAATATGAAGTTTTAACATATAAAAATTTTATCAAAAATAATAATTATAAAACTAATCTTAACTTTCCTTTAATTATTAAACCATCAACATTAGGTTCATCAATTGGAGTAAGTAAAGTTAATGATGAAAAAGAATTATTAAATAAAATTCAAGAAACATTTAAGTATGATGAAGTTATAGTTATAGAAGAAGTTGTTTCTAACTTAAAAGAAATAAATATAGCCTTATTAAGAAAAAATAATGAAATAGTTTGTTCATCAGTTGAAAGAGTTAATAATGAAGATAAAATTTTAACTTTTATGGATAAATATGATAACTATTCTTTAAATGAAAAACATATTATTCCCGCGGATGTTGATGAAAAAATTATTAAAAAAGTTAAATATATATCAAAAAAAGTATATAGTGAACTTAATTTAAAAAGTATTGTTAGATTTGACTTTTTATTTGATGAAATGAATTCAAAGTTATACTTAAATGAAATAAATGCAATTCCAGGTTCTATTGCTAATTATCTATTTGAAAGTGATAATATTTTAATGATAGATTTAGTAGAGATTCTTGTTGAACAATATAAATTAGATTTTCTTCATACTAAAAAATTAATAAGTAAGTATAATGATGATTTTATAAGTAATCTTAAATCAAAGTAGAATTCCATAAATTTTCTTTATTTGACAAAAAAATCCTTTTTTGGTAGTATAAAATTAAGAAAGGTAGAAAAAAATTATGAATTTATTTTTAACATTTATTTGCACGATTTCAACATCGACTCTAACTTTATCCCCATCAACAATATGGGTTGACTATGATAGTAATAGTGAAGTTTCAACTTGCTCATCACAAACAAATCCATTTGTTAGATTGGGTGGATTTCCAGAGCCTTATAAAGTTATAGATAATGGTGATGGATATGTGTATTATAATACTGAAACATTTAGAGCAAATTATACTGATTATTCAAATTTATATTTAATTCATGTAGAAACTGTTTTCACTCCAGGATATGTTGCACACGCAAATGGCGAAAAATTAAGTGATGGAAGTTCATACAAAGAATATATGCTAAAAAGGGGATATGTTCATTTAGGACTAAAACAATATATTGAAGATGATAAAGTCGGTGGAAAGATAACTCCAAAACTTATGTGGCCTTCAAGTAGTAGCGTTACAACTACTTTTACTTCTTCATATTCAACTGCTCTATCAAATGGAACAAGTTTTAGTGCTGGTATCGAGTTAGGAAATGGTGGTTCGATTGTTGGAACTACGGACGCAACTAATAAAACTTCGATAACTTTTACTTATACTGATGCAAAATCAAGTACGGTTAGTGATCCTATGTTATCTAATCAATATTCTCCTTCTGACAATAAAGAAGCACAATGGAATTTTGAGGTTTTAACAGCAGAAACGGCTGGGAAATTATCTTATCATTTAGATACATATTATATGTTTGAAATGACTAATGATGCAAAAAATTGTAATGTAGATGCTTTTGTTTTGGATTATACAGTTTTGTTTCAAAGCCAATATCGTTTTTTATTGAGTATAATTGATGGTTGGGAATTTGATAATTCTGTTAAAATATATTGCTTTATATAAAGGAAGATAAGTAAATTATGAATAAAAAAGATATTATAAAAATTACGTTATTTTTTGGAAGTGGTATTAATATTATTGCTATGATAATATATATGTATTATGTTTTTGAAATTAATCGTACAGATGATAAATTTGTATTTTTTCTAAATTTTGTTGTGACTTTTTTGTTGATAGTTAATATTTTGGTTAATGTGTATTCAATTGTTTCACTTTTAATTCTTCTTTTCAAGAAAGAAGAAAATAAAGAAATAACTAATAATTAATTTAAACTAGAAGTAGTTTGTATTTGTAATACAAAATAAATTTAATATCTATCTTTAATAACTATTATTTTTATGGTAATATTATTAGGTAAAAAGGAGATTAAATTTATGTCAACACCACACAATTCTGCTAAAATGGGAGATTTTGCTCCAACAGTTTTATTTCCAGGAGATCCACTTAGAGCAAAGTATATTGCTGAAAATTTTTTAACTGATGTTGTTCAAGTTAATTCAGTTAGAAATATGTTTGGATATACTGGTTATTATAATGGTAAAAAGGTATCTGTTATGGGTTCTGGAATGGGAATGCCATCTTTAGGAATATATGCTCATGAATTATATACTCAATATGGAGTTGAAAATATAATTAGAGTTGGTAGTTGTGGAGCGTATTCTCCTAAATGTAAATTGTTTGATGTTATTATTGTTCAAGGTGCATCTACTAATTCTAATTGGGCTAGTCAATATTCTTTACCTGGTACTTTTTCAGCAATCGCAGATTTTGATTTGTTAAAAAAGGCATATGATAAAGGTACTGAATTGAATGTTAATTTACATATTGGTAATGTTTTATCTAGTGATATTTTTTATAATGATAAGCCAGAAGTATGGAAAAATTGGGCAAGAATGGGAATACTTGCTGTTGAGATGGAAACATATGCTTTGTATTGTATTGCGGCGAGTTTAAATAAAAAAGCACTTACAATTCTTACTGTTTCTGATTCATTTATTTTTGCTGAAGAAACTACTAGTGAGCAAAGAGAAAAGTCTTTTTCTCAAATGATGAAAATTGCTCTTGAAATTGCGTAGATATGTTAATAGGATTAATTATTTTTCTTGTTATTTTAGTTATTGTTTGTATTATATTAGTTTTTTATAGACCTATTTCATTGGGTTTAGAAAAATTGTTTTTTCATTATAATGTTTCTAGGAAAGTATATAAAATAGCGAAGAATAATGATTATTATTTATTAAATAAAGTTGCAATTAATGTTAGTGATAAGACAATACATTTTGATCATTTGTTGTTTGGAAATAAGTATATTTATTGTATTGGGGTTAAGTATTATCCTTTAGCGATAGATGGTAATTTTAAAGATGTTTCTTGGTTTAATTATAAAGCGAATAATAATTTTGTTTATATTAAGAATCCAATGAAACTTCATAGTGAGAGAGTTAATTTATTTTCTTCTTTAGTTGCGCCTACTTCTGATCTTTTTGTTGCTACAATAATTGTAAATAATTCTTGTTTAGTAGGGGATATAAAAGGAAGTGGAAAGCATAATAAAGTAGTAAGGTTAAATGATTTTGAAAAGATGGTAAAGTCTTATGAAAATGATGTGAATGTTGATCCAATTGAACCTATTAAACTTCATCAATTGGTTTTAGATGTTTATAAAAAAGGAATAAGAAAATAAAAAAAGGCAGTTGCCTTTTTTTAGAATTATCTACTTTTTTCAAGTTTTTTTTCTTCTCTATCTGATAAATCCATAAACAAGAGAATTATATTGATGATACCTGCGATTGCGATAATACAATAAATTATTCTTGTTAATAGATTTGTTTCGTTCATTGTGATGAATTTAACTAAATCGAAGTCGAATAATCCCACTAAACCCCAGTTTATTGCTCCAACAATAGTTAAAATTAGACAAGGTTTTTGTAATATATTCATATATGCCTCCTCAAAAGTATTATGTGCAAATATTTTTTTAATTATTCATACATATAAAAATAATTTATTACATATATTTTTGGTGAGGTGGATATATGTTAAAAAAGATTATTATAAGTGTTGTTGCGTGTGCTGTTTTAGTTTTATGTGGCTGGAAATTGTTTTTTTCTAGTAATTCTGTTGATGATCAATTAAAGGATTTAAAAACAAATGTAGATGCTTATCATATGGAAGGTAATATGCAGATTGGGGAAGGGGAAGAAGTAAGAAATTTTTATGTTTCTGTTGATTATTTTAAAGATGAAAATGATAATTTTAGAATTTCATTAACTGATAAAGATATCAATCAAGAGCAAATATTATTAAGAAATAGTGATGGTGTTTTTGTTTTAACTCCAGTTTTAAATCAAGTTTATACTTTTGAAAGTGATTATCCTTTAAATACTCCAAAACCTTATTTATATCATTCATTTATTAATGCTTTAGAGAGTGATTATGATGTTACAAGTAATGTTGATGGATATACAATAACTTATAATGTTAATTATGATAATGAACCTACTTGGGTAAAACAAGAAATTAAATTATCACAAGATATGAAACCAGTATGGACTTATATTTATGATAATGAAAATAAGATTGTGGCAAAAGTGATGTTTAATAATGTTGATTTTGCACCAACATATGAAGATGATTATTTTTCTGTTGATTCTAATATGAATATTGCAAAAGAGAATGTTTCTTCTTCTCATATTAGTACTTCAATTGATGATTTACCATTAATTCCAGCGGTTGATACAGTATCTTCAACATTAAAAGAACAAACAAAAATTACTGATAAAAATGGGAAAATTTCATATATTTTAACTTATTCTGGGAATAAATCATATACTGTTTTTCAATCTTTAGTTGAAAGTAGTGAAGGGGAAGATTATCAATCTATTAGTGTTTCTGGTCAAGTCGTGGATACAATGTATGGTATTGGTTTTATGAATGGTAAATGTTTAAAGTATTTATATCATGATATATCATATGAAATTTATTCTAGTGATTTATCAGTTAGTGAAATGGTAAATGTGGTTACAAATATGGAAAGAGTTGGGGTAAAGTAGAATAATTAGTATTATTAATAATAGAAATCTCATAAATAATGGGATTTCTTTTTAATTTTAATTATAAAAGTGATAATATTAATTCTATGGAAGAAATTAAGAATATTTTATTTGATTTTAATGGAACTTTGGTTGATGATTTAGATTTATGTCTTGATTTATTAAATGAAATGTTGGAATCTTGTCATCATAAAAGTGTGAATAAAGATGAATATTTAGAAATATTCGATTTTCCAGTTATTGAGTATTATAAAAAAGCAGGGTTTGTTTTTCCAGAAGATAATTTTGCTGTTCTCGCAGATTATTTTATTAAGCAATATTCTTATAGAAATACTGAATGTCCAATATTTGATAATGTTATTGAGATTTTAAATTATTTTAAATCGATTGGAAAGAATTTATTTATTGTGTCTGCTTCGGAAAAAACATTGTTATTAAATCAATTAAAACAATATAAAATTGATGAATATTTTGATGATGTTTCTGGTTTAGATAATATTAATGCTACGAGTAAAATTGAGTCAGCAAAAAAGTTTATTTTAGAAAAAAAGTTAGATTTATCAAAGACTATATTTATTGGTGATACTTTGCATGATTTTGAAGTTAGTAAAGCATTAGGTGTGAAATGTATTTTAATTAGTAAAGGTCATCAGTCAAAGAAAAGATTATTAAATTCTAATTGTTTAGTTATAGATGATATAATTGAATTAAAAAATATTATATATTAGATAAAGAGGTTTGTTAGTATGGAAAATTTAGATGTAAATAAAAATTCATGGAAAATATATTCAAAAAATTTTTTGAAATTATTTTTATTCACAATATCGGTTATTATTATTTTTTGTGTATGTGTAACTTTGTTTTTCTTATTTAATAATACTGGTTTATTTTCTTTGATAATCTTTTTCGCGGGTGTTGCTCCTTTATTTTATTGTTTACAAATTGTAGTTTTAAAGTTTGCGTCTGGTAAAGATGTTGAATATAATGAATTTTATAAACCATATAAATCATATTTTTCTTCTCAAAATAGGGGGAGTTATAAATTAATAAGAAATGTTTTTTTTACTATTTTAATGGTATATCTTGCTGTTATGATTAGTTTTTTTGTTTATGATATTTTTCATTATGGTGAATTTGAAAAAATTATTAATGAATATTATTCTTCTAGTATGTCATTAAATGATTATAATAATATGTTTAATGATTTATTTAATATG
>CAZOAE010000045.1:0-6418 GCA_964577725.1 uncultured Erysipelotrichaceae bacterium
AAAATATTGAATTTTTAAAAGAAACGAATAAAAATAGTATTCTTTATGTTGGTGATATGCAAGTTGATGTTTTATTTAGTGAAAATATTGGTGTAGATGTTATAATATGTAAGTATGGTTATGGTAAAATTGAAGAAATAAATAATTTCACTTACACCATTGATAGTTTTGAACAAATAATTGATATATTGGAGCAAAAATTATGAGAAAAAGAAATTATGAAATAATAAAAGTTATATTGATATTAGTTAGTATATTATCAATTTTAGAAACGCTATTTCTTATTATTAAAACAGATTTACTTAGAATTATTTTATCAATTATCGTTTATTTAAGTTTAATTGCAATCATAGTTATGTTTATTATTGCTAAAAAAGATTTAAAAAATATTATTTTTGATAAAGAAGTAAATTCTTACATTATTAGATTAGTTGAAGATGATGATTATCAAAAAATAAGAGTTTTATTAAATAACGAACCATTAGAAAATTCTTTAGACGAAATTAAAAGATTAAATGAATATCAAAAAATAACGATAGATTTTACAAGAATTGATTATCATTACATTGTTATTAAAAATGAAAATGCAATTTGTATCTTTCAATCAATTATTGATGATAAAAAAGTTAAAATAATTTTTAAGAACGATTTTGAAGAAATTGATGAGATTAAAAAAATATTAAATGATATTTCTAGTGAAAAAAATTATAGTATTGAATTTGGAGAATAAATATGAACTATTTGGAAATTATTTTATTAGCGGTAAGTTTAGCAATGGATGCTTTTGCGGTCAGTATCTGTAAAGGTATGGCATTAAAAAAAATGAACTGGGGAAAAGGATTAATCGCAGGTAGTTATTTTGGCGTTTTCCAAATGATGATGCCCTTAATAGGATATTTTATTATTATTTTGTTTAGACAAAATGATACCATTTCAACATTTATTGGAAGTATTGATCACTGGGTTGCTTTTATTTTATTAGTTATAATTGGTTTTAATATGATAAAAGAATCTTTTGCAAAAGAAGAACAAAATGATTCATTCACCTTTAAAACAATGCTTTTACTTGCAGTGGCAACTTCTATTGATGCTTTATCAGTTGGAATAACATTTGGAACAATTGAATTACAAATGAATATCTTTATCGCAGTTTTGATTATAGGTGTTTTAACTTTTATAATATCAACTTTGGGAGTATTAATTGGTAATCTTTTTGGAATGAAATTTAAACAACCTGCAGAAATATTCGGGGGAATAGTATTGATATTACTTGCTATAAAAATATTAATCGAAGGCTTAATTGCTTAAAATGCATTATTGCAACAAACAATATAAAATTGTAAAATACAACTAGGAGAGATAAGAAGATGAACATAAGATTATATAATAGTTTAACAAATAAAATAGAAGATTTTTATCCAATTAAAGAAGGTGAAGTTACTTGTTATGTATGTGGACCTACCGTTTATAACTATGTTCATGTTGGTAATTTACGCCCCGTTGTTGTTTTTGATGTTTTAAGAAGATTATTTTTACATTTAGGTTATAAAGTAACTTTTATATCAAATTTTACAGATATTGATGACAAAGTTATAAAACAAGCAAAAATTGAAAATTTAACTGAAAAAGAAATTAGTGAAAAGTACATTAAAGCCTTTGAAGAAGCTAGAGAAGGTGTTAATTCTTTAAAACCAACTTACCAACCACGAGTAACTCAAACAATGGATGAAATTATTGAATTTATTAATCAATTAATTGAAAAAGATTTTGCTTATGAAATAGATGGAGATGTTTATTTTAGAGTTAGTAAAATTAATGATTATGGTTGTTTATCAAATATGAAAATTGATGATTTACTTGTTGGAGCAAGAATTGAAGAAAATTCAAAAAAAGAATCACCACTTGATTTTACATTATGGAAAAAAACAAATGATGGAATTCAATTTTCATCTCCTTGGTCAAACGGAAGACCAGGTTGGCATAGTGAATGTGTAGTAATGATTAATTCTCTTGTTAAAGAACACAAAATTGATATTCATGGTGGTGGATTTGATTTGAAATTCCCACATCACGAAAATGAAATTGCTCAACAAGAAGCCCTATATAATAATAAAATTGCTAATTATTGGATGCATAATGGTTTTATTAATGTTGATAATGTCAAAATGTCAAAATCATTAGGTAATGTCATCTTAGCAAATGATTATATTAATTTATATGGTGGTAATGTTGTTAGATTTATGTTAGTTAATACTCATTATCGTGTACCAGTTAATTTTTCAAATGACTTAGTAGAAAGTGCAAAAAAAGAATTAGATAAAATTAATTCAACTTATAATAAACTTGCAGTTACTTTACAATTAAATAATATAAGTTTAACTAATGAAAATGATAATTTATCTCTTGATGGTTTTATTGAAGCGTTATGTGATGACTTAAATACCGCAAATGCAATGAGTGAAGTATATAAAATAATTAAAGAAGGCAATATTGCTTTAAGAAGTAAACCATTAGATTTAACAAAATTAAAATCAACATTCTTAACTTTACAAAAAATGTTTGAAATCTTAGGATTAAAATTTGAATATCCTATTTTAACTGATGATGATATTAATTTATATAATGAATATTTAAAAGCAAAAGAAGAAAAAGATTTTAATAAATCTGATTTATTGAGAAGTCAATTAATAGAAAAAAAATTTTATAGGTGATAATATGGATAGTTTTATTATTAATTTTTTTGAAGGATTAGGCTGGTGGGGACATTTAATTTTATTATCTATTGAATTAATATGTGCGACATTATTTTCAGGAATAATAGGATATGAAAGAGAATCTAATGGTCATGCAGCAGGATTAAGAACACATATTCTTGTTTCACTTGGTGCGTGTTTAATAATGATTGTATCTATTTCCGCTCCTGGATTTGATTCTAGTACAACTCGTGATCCAGCAAGACTTGCAGCGCAAGTTGTTTCTGGAATTGGTTTTTTAGGTGCTGGAACAATTATTCAAAACGGAACAAATGTTAAAGGATTAACAACCGCAGCAACAATATGGTTATGTGGTGGAATTGGCTTAGCGTGTGGATCTGGATATTTTTCTGGAGCAATAATTACTACACTCGTATCTTTAATAACATTGATTTTATTGGTAAAAATGGAAATAAAAATAAGCAAACAACTACCAAGAATTACAATGATTGTAAGTTCAAATTCTAATGTTTTAAAAGATATAATGGAACTATCAAATACATTTGAAGTAGATATAAGAGATATTCGTTCAACAATAATTAAACAAAAAGATGGAACATCAAATTGTCAATTAACTATCTTACTAAGCAAAAGGTCATTAATAAACATTGAAGCATTTGCAGAAGAATTGAAATTAAGACTAAATCCAATAGATTTTAAACTTTATCATAAATAACTTTACAAATAAAAAAGTAATGATATTATATTTGTGCCTAAGGTAAAACAAAAGAAATGAGAAAAAAATAAAATATTATGAGAAATTATGTTTATGGTAAAAATGCGTGTAAAAACGCTATTGCAAGAAATGATACTATTAAAAATATTTTTATGGTACATGGTTTTAAAGATTCACTTATCTTTTCTTTAATAAAACAAAAAAAGTTTTCTATCACTTATCTTACTAATAAAGAATTAGAAAATTTAGTAGGTAAAAATAATCATCAAGGTATAGTAGTGGAAATTAATGATTATACATATTATGAACTTGATGATTTATTAAATGAGTTAAAAGATAAAGAATACCCGTGTATTGCTATTTTAGATGGAATTGAAGATCCACATAACTTTGGGGCTATATTAAGAAGTGGAGATGCTTTTGGAATTGATGGATATATTATTGCATCTAATAGACAAGTAGGTTTAACTAATACAGTTGCACACATTTCAACTGGGGCGATTGAATACGCTAAAGTGTGTAAAGTAACTAATTTGAATCAAGCAATTAGTAAATTGAAAGATAATGGATATTGGATTGTTGCAAGTGATGGAAATGCAAGTTTATCATTTAAAGATGTTGATTATAAAATGAAAACTGGTATTATCATTGGCTCAGAAGGAAAAGGAATTAGTCAATTATTATTAAAAAATAGTGATTATGTCACTAAAATTGATATGGTTGGTAATGTTAACTCTTTAAATGCCTCTGTAGCGGCAGCGTTATATTTTAATGCAATATTAGAAAGTAAAAGAAAATGAAAAAACTACTTGCGGATGATGAAATAATTATTCAAATAATCAAAGGAAATGAAGAAGCGAAAATGCTTCTTTTTTGTTACTATGAGAATTATTTTCGAAAATTAGAAATTAGAACAAGACAATTTAGGAAAAATATGCCTGATGATTATGATGATATTAAACAATTTATGATGATTAATATGGAAAATATCATTAAATTATATGATAAAAAAATATCATCTTTTTATGCTTTTTGGAATTTACTTGAATATCGACATATAATTGGTCTTTATCGTAGTAAGTTATGTGAATATGAAAAAGAAATAACAAAAATATCTTTAAATAACGATATTGAAAATAGTATCAAATTTTCAAGTGATGATTTCAATATTGTAAAATATTATTCGGTAAAAGAAGATTATAATTATCAATTAAATCGATTAACTAATATGTATGGTGATGAAGAAAATAATATTTTACTTTTTTGGAGTAGGGGTTATTCATATGTTGAGTTAAGTAATATTTTTAATAAAGATCCACATCAAATTGCCTATATTATTAATAAATGTATGAAATACTTAAAGAAAAAAAATTGATTCACATTTTTTTATATGTTTAAATATAAGTGAAGGTATATTTGATTTTATTATCTATATGCTTTGAAACATAGTGCATTAGTTTATAACTTTTATGTATGCTGAGATAATCTTAAATAGACCTTTTTTGCTGTAAGATGGTTCGAATCCATCAAATATCAAGATTGATATTGTGGTAATAGCGCATCCCTTCTAAGGATTAATTTGAAAAGGAGAAATTTATTCAAAGTATTCAGTTATTTAATTAACAAAAAAATATCCACTTTGCAAGTTTTTGGATACCGTGATTAATTAATAATTTCCATCATAATTATGCCCGAGATTATTATATTTTTTACTTAAAAAAACTTCCGTGTCTATTTTTGAAGAAATGAATAAATTTCTACATTATGAAAGGAGAAAAAAATGAAATATTTTATTAAAGAAAATGAAATTGGCTTATTATACAAAAATGGTCAATTTTGTAAACTCTTACTCGAAGGAAAGTATAAAACTTTTTCTAAAAACACAAAAATTGATATATTAAATAAAAAATATTCTTTAGAAACAAAAGGATTAGATTCTTTTTCTTTTAATGATGATAAAATAAAGCCTTTTTTACAAACAATTAAAGTTGATAATGGATATATTGTTTTTCATTTTATAGATGGAATATATTTTAATTATTATTTAGAAGGAACTTATAATTTTATTAATAAACCATATCAACATACTTTCATTTATATGAATATGAATGATATAAAAATTGAAGATGAAAAGATTAAATCTATTGTTAGTAAATCTATTCCATTAAATACTAGTTCTTTAATTGGTAGCGAAATAGTTTTAGATGGTTATGTTGGTTTATTATATATTGATGGTGCTTTTAAAGAATTATTACAACCTAATACATATTATTTTTTCAAAAGTTTACATCAAGTTGTGATAAAAAAAGTATGTTTGAAAAAACAAATATTAAATGTTAATGGTCAAGAAATACTAAGTAAAGATAAAGTTACTATTCGCTTTAATTTAGTTTTAAATTATCAAATTGTTGATCCTATTAAAGTAATTTCTCAATTTACATCTATTGAAGAAGAAATTCATTTGCTTACCCAAATGAAATATCGTGAATACCTTTCTGAAAAAACTTTAGATGAAATGTTAAGTGAAAAAGAAAGCGTTGGTAATATTGTTTTAGAAGAATTAAAAAAACACGAAAAAGATTTGGGTGTTGAATTTATTTCATCTGGAGTAAAAGATTTAATTTTACCAGGAGAAATAAGAGATATACTTAATACTGTTTTAATCGCAGAAAAGAAAGCGATTGCGAATGTAATCACTCGTAGAGAAGAAACTGCATCAACTCGTAGTTTATTAAATACCGCAAAATTAATGGAAGAAAATAAAACTTTGTATAGATTAAAAGAATTAGAATATTTAGAGAAAATATTTGATAAAGTTCAAACATTAAGTTTATCATCTTCATCAAACGCTTTAGAACAATTAACTAGTTTAATTAATAGTGATAAGAAATAAAACTTCATAAAATTAATATTATTAATTGACTAATTGAAAAGCGTGTGATAATTTATTTTTGTAATGATTTCATAGGAAGGAGATAATAAGATGAGA
>CAZOAE010000046.1:0-6219 GCA_964577725.1 uncultured Erysipelotrichaceae bacterium
AAAAAAGATTTGTATATGCAGAAGAAGCAGATGTATTAAATGTTGCATTGTTTGGTATGACTGCAAAAGAATGGAGAGAAAAAAATCCAGAGCTTTCAAAAAAAGGAAATATGAGAGATTATACGGATTTACTCCATCTAATTATCTTAAATAATTTAGAAAACACTAATGCAGAATTAATAAGAATGAATATAAAACAATCTGCTAGATTAATACAATTAAATGAATCGGCAAGATTTCAAATGGAAGCATTAAAAAATAATAAAAATGTAAGAGAACTAGAATTATTGCAAAATAATATTAATAATGATAATTTTTTAGTTGAACATAAATAAATTTATACACGAATAAAGGTTAAAAATTTATAAATATAAGTGTTAAGTCAAATGTAAAATAATTATGTTATAATTATTTTGTAGGAATCTAAGGAGTTGAATGTTATGAATCAAGAAGATTATGAGTTATATAATAAGTTAAGTATTTTAAAAAATAATTTGCAAGATCAATTCTATGATTATAACAATAGCAGAAAACCAACAATATGTACTGAAGATGCTCTAAGATTATTAGTTAAATATAAACCAACTACTATAGAAGATATGTCTAATATTAGTGGTATTGGAGATAGTTTTATTGAAAATTATGGACAATTCTTTTTAAGAAAAATAAAAGATTTTGTTTCAGTAGATAGTGTTGAAATAACTGATGATGAGAAGACTATCTTAAGTAAATTAGAAAATAGATTAGTAAATATTAATAAAAGAAACAGATTATTATATAGTAGTAAAGTTAATAAAGATTATGGAATAGATTTATTTAAATTACTAAGCAATACTGACGAATTAGAAAAATTTATTCTATCCAGAGATACAAAAAATTTTAAAATTATAGATGTTAAAGATTTCGATGATGATAAATTAAAAGTAGTATTAAAATTAATAAGACAAGTTACAAAGATTGAAACAGAATCAGGTAATAATGAATTATATATAGCGTATCCATTTGTTCAAGGAAAAATGGAACAAGAAAATTTTAATGTTAAGGCTCCATTATTGTTATTTCCAGTAAAAATGGATAGAACTTCTGAAAATGTAGTATTAAAAAATGATTTTAGTCGTGATATTTTATATAATACAAACTTAATATTAGCTAATAATAAATTTAATGGAAAAAATGAAGTGTTACCAGATAATGCAATTGATGAATTTAATGAAGAAACTTATATTGATGATATGATTAATTTTTATAATGAAAATAAGTTCTATGTTCAATATAACGATTGTAAAATCGAAAAGTTTTTAGAAAATAAGGTAAGTGAATTTCCAAATTATAAAAACGGAGAATTAGAAGTAAAAAAATATATGGTTCTTGGTATATATTCAACATATGTTACTTCTATGTATGAGGATTTTCATAAAATGATTCAAGATAATAATGTTACTAAACTTATTAAAGAATTATTATGGGGAATGGAAAATATTTTGGGAAATGTTAAAGTTACATATGATGAGTCTGAAAGCAAACCTAAAGCAATTGAAACTATTGAAAATGAAATTGATTATATTAATGAATTGGATTTTTCTCAAGAAAAGGTTTTAAAAGAAATTAACTCTTCTGATTCTATTGTGGTACAAGGTCCTCCAGGAACTGGAAAATCACAGACAATAACAAGTATTATTTCACAATGTATTTTGCAAGGTAAAAAAGTATTGATGGTTTCTGAAAAGAAAACAGCTCTTGATGTTATTTATTCCAGATTAGGCGATTTATCAAAATTTGCCATTTTAATAGATGATGTAGAAAATAAGCAAAATTTCTATGAACAATTAAATTCTATAATAAATTCAATGAATTCTAATCATTCTTTGTTATATAAGGCAAATGAATCAAAGACTCAAACAATAGATAGTATAAAAAGTAAAATTGAAACAATAAATTATGATATTCAATGTTTAGAAACTATTGCTAAACAAGTATATGGAATAAATGAATTCGATACTACAATGTTTAATGTTTATAATGTTTGTAAAAGATTTAATTTGAATGACCAAGATGAGGTTAATGCTTATACTATTACTAATAGTAAAATTACTGATACGATTTTAAAACTTAAATATCCTGAATTAACTAGAATTAAAAATTTATTTAATGAGGGAGATACATCAAGATGTTTGGATGAATATTTATCAATTTTAAAAATAAGTTCATTTATTAATAATATAAAAACTAATTTAATTGATATTGAAGTTGTTGAATTTACCAGAAAGATTAATGAATTAGAATTGTTTATTAATGAATTTAATAATATGCCATTTTATAAGAAGATATTTGAAAAAGGAAAATTAAAAGAAAAAATCAATGATATAATTAATAATTATTTCACAACTAATAATAATAATAATAATGTAATCGCTAAGTTATTGGTAAGTAATATTCCATTTATTAAACAATTTATCCCATTATATCAAGAATTTGTTTCTAACAAGTTCATATATGATAAGTTAGATTATAATGAAAAAGAATATGTAAGAATTATCGAACAATTAAAAGATGATTTAAATATTTCATTTAAAGAAGCAAATGAACAAATATATAATACAATTTTATTTAATGTAATTTGTACTTTTGAAAAAAATAATATTAATGTAACTAATTATATTAGTAACTTTGATAATATTAGAAATGATATTAGAAAGAATATTGTTGAGAAAAAAGATTTAACAAGAAAATTGGCTTTCAATCAATTATTACAAGATATTTCTAATTTAGATGGAAATAATAAAATAAGTAAAATTGAAGAAATGTGTAACAGAAAAAGAAAAATGTCTGTTAATAAGTTTATGTCTAAATATAAACTTGAAATGTTAGATTCAATAAAAATTTGGTTAATGACTCCTGAAGTTGTTTCTGATATTATGCCATTTGAAAAAAATATTTTTGATTTAGTAATATTTGATGAAGCATCTCAATTATATGTTGAAAAATCTATTCCAGCTATTTACAGAGGTAAAAAAGTTGTAGTAGCCGGTGATCAAAAGCAATTAAAACCATCAAGTTTAGGCCAAGGTAGAATACTTGACGAAATAGATGAAGATGAAATATCAGATGGATTTTTAGAATATGAGAGTTTGTTAGATGCAGCTAGATATAAATATAAACATACTATGCTTAATTATCATTATAGGTCTAAATATGAGGAACTAATTGCTTTCTCTAATTATGCTTTCTATAATGGAAAATTAATGGTTACATCTTTAGCACAAAAATCTGATGAAAAACCAATTGAAAGAATTAAAGTTGAAAATGGTATGTGGATTGATAAAAAGAATGAACAAGAAGCAAATCAAGTTGTTAAATTAGTTAAAGAAATTTTAAATACTAGAAAAAATAATGAAACAATTGGAGTTATTACTTTTAACTCATCTCAAATGAATTTAATTGAAGATTTAATTGATAAAGAAAAAATGATTGATACTAATTTTGCAACACAAATGTTATCAGAAGAAAATAGATATTCAAATGGTGAGAATGTAAGTTTCTTTGTTAAAAATATTGAATCAGTTCAAGGTGATGAAAGAGATATTATTATATTTTGTATTGGATATGCTAAAAATGAAAAAGGTCGAGTTGCTATTAATTTTGGTTGGTTAAATCAAGATGGTGGAGAAAACAGATTAAATGTTGCTATATCAAGAGCTAAACAGAAAATATATGTTGTTACATCAATAGAACCAGAAGAATTAATTGTTGATTATACTAAAAATGATGGGCCAAAATTATTTAAACAATATTTGGAATATGTAAAAGCTTTAAGTGATGGCGAAAACGAATTAGTTAAATCTCAATTGTTAGCTTTATTAGATAGAAATGAATCAGACCAACAACAATTAACATTTGATAGTGTTTTTGAAGAAGAAGTTTGTGATAGATTAATTGAATTAGGATATAATGTTGAAACACAATATGGTGTTGGAGGCTATAGAATAGATTTAGTTATAAAATCTAAAGATGGTAAAGAGAACATTTTAGGTATTGAATGTGATGGTAGATTATATCATAGTTCAAAATATGCTAGAGAAAGAGATTATCATAGACAAAAATATCTTGAATCAAGAGGATGGAAAATCTACAGAATTTGGAGTACAAATTGGTGGAAGAATCCAGATATGGAAATCAAGAAGATTGTTAAATATATAGAAAAAATAAATAGTAAAGTTGGTGAGTAAATGGGATGGAGATATAGAAAAAGCATAAATCTAGGTGGTGGATTTAGAATTAATCTAAGTAAATCTGGAATTGGATATAGTTGGGGATTTCCTGGATATAGACATACATATAGTGCAAATGGAACACAAAGAAAAACTTATTCCATCCCAGGTACTGGTATTTCATATGTAGAATCATCAGGTAATAGAAGAAATAATTCGGGTAATGGTGGACAAAATTATAATTATAATCAAGATACAAAATTAATCACAGGAGCTACAACATATTATCAAAATAGTAATATTAATAATATGGGTAAAGGTGATGAGATTTTAAAAGCAATAAATAAATTAAGAACAATTGATATTCTTGCTAATATTTGCTTGATTATGATTGTATTATTTCCAATAGGAATTATATTGAAAATATTAATCTATCAAAAATGGAAATTAGATTTAACTTATGAAATGGATGATATTAATCAAAAAAAGTTTAATGCATTAAATGAATTCTTGTGTGAACTAAAAAATAATAGAAAATTATGGCAAATCGGTTCTTCAACAAGAGTATATAATACAAAGTATAATGCAGGTGCTGGTAATAATGTTTCTAGAACAAGTATTTCATTAGTTAAAAAAATGCCTTGGTATATAAATCATAATATTGATGTTTATTGTTTAAAATTAAAAAATGAAAAGATATTCTTTACTCCAGATAGAATGTTAATATTCAAAAACATAGGTGGAGTTGGATGTAGAAAATATAATGATATGATTGCTGGTTTTAGTACAACAAATTTTGTTGAAACTGAAATGGTTCCAAGAGATGCTGAAATAGTAAGATATACTTGGAGATATGTTAATAAAAGTGGTGGACCTGATAAAAGATTTAATAATAATAGAAGAATTCCTGTATGTAAATATGGTGAAATATCTTTAGAAAGCGAAGATGGAATTAATATATTATTAGAATGTTCTAATCATAATTTAATGTATAGTATTCAAGACAAATTTACTGAATTTATGAATTATCATAATAAAATTATTTCAGCAAAAGGTTATAAAGAAGAATATGTATTAGATGATAATAAAGAAAGTTATTATGAAAATACTGGAGATGTTGAATCACAAATTAATAATGAACCTATTGATATGAATGATAAATGGAATAACTTCAATAATGCTGGTATTGAGGAAAATAAAAATAATGTATTAGCAAATGAAATTATTAAAGAACCAGTTATAGTTGACCATATAAAAGACCCAGAATACAATCATAATGTAGAAAATAATAATGGTAATAATAATCCGATTAATAATCAACTTAAAAAGTCTAAATTATCAACTGTATTGTGTTATATTATGGTTGTATTTGCTTCATTTATTGTTATTGGTTGTATTTCTGATAAAATGATTTATGGAGCATTTATTTGGTTACTAATAACCTTAATATTTATACCAAAAATAAAAAAAGTACTTTGTACTAAATATAATTTTATTAATAAATACATTATTCCTATTAGAATTGTTTTGGTAATACTTGGTATATTTGCTTTCTCAACTTTATCAAATCAATTTGAGGGAAATTGGGTAAATGATAATGGAGAAAAAATAAATTTGGATTCTACATATCTTAAATATAAAGATTCTGAAAACCAACAAATTGAATCGACTTATTCATATGAAAGTGTAAGTAATAGTGATTATGATTATTTATATGATATTAAAGTGAAATATAAAAATGAAAATGTAACTTTTAGATATTTTAAGAAGAATTATGAAGAAACTTTATGTATATATAAAAATAATGAATGTGTAGAGAATTTTAAAAAGCAAATAGAAGAAAATTAGCTATCCATATGGGATAGTTTTTTTATGAAATGATCCAAATGAATTATCATATGTATAAAATTTTATTATTAATTAAAAAGTCAAGTGCAACTTTTATGAATAAAACTATGTAGTTTATATGATGTTTTATGCCGAGAAAACTTTTGACAAGTAAGTAAATATT
>CAZOAE010000047.1:0-6191 GCA_964577725.1 uncultured Erysipelotrichaceae bacterium
TCTCATTTCTGTTGGTAAATCAGAAACACCACCACTTCTAACAACAATACCATCATCAACAACAATTTCCATTGTTGCTAATTCACGATCTTTTAATTCTTTACCATATTTAACTGGATATTTATATGAACCAGTATATGAAGAAAGTAAATCATCATCTCTTTTAATATCATCAGTTAAGATAGTGTAATCATCTTCTTTTGGATTTACACAAACTTTTTCAAGTTCTTCATCTAAAACTTCTTCTCTAGAAGTAAATTCAGTTTTTCTAAAGTCCTTTTCTTTTGAATTATCACCTTCATCAAATACGCCTTTATAAATTCTTGCTAATGAAGATAAATCAAAGTTATCAGTAGGGAAATCTGCTTTATTATTAATATAAGAATCAAAATATGCGTTGATCAATACTGGTACTGAATCCTTATGAGTTGAAATTGATTCTAATTTAATATATTGAACATCTCTAGCATATGATCTACCTAATGAAGTGTATTCATTTTCAAATAAATAAACGGAAGTTAATAATTCTTTTAAAATATCTGGAATCATTGTTTTTTCAATATAGTCAGAATAATCTGCTTTGAATATATCTGCATATGTTGAATCTGGAGTAATTAAATAATCCTTATTGAGTGATTCCCCTTTAATATCATATAAAGATGTTTTTAATTCATTAACGAATTCTTCTTCATCAAATAAATAATCAGTAGAATATGAACCACCTTTAACTTTATCAATCATTTTATCTTGAATTTGTTCTAAAATAATATCACCTAATACTTTAGAATTTCCAGTTAAAGTTAATTCAGTAGATGCTGATAATGAAGTTAATACAGATGATAAAACATTATCAAATTCACTTACTTCAATTCCATAACATTTTGAAACTTCATTTTTTGCAATAAAATTAATTAATTGTTTCATAATAGTTTCATTTGCAGTTCCTGAATCTGTTAATTTTTCAAAAATTACTTCAAAATCATTATTATAAAAATCTGTTTTTCCATCAATGTTAACAATTGGATCATTATTTTTTGCTTGATTTGGTTCTGCAACAATATCATCACAAGCAAATAATAGTAAAGAAGCAATTGAGAGAGTTAAAATTTTTCCTAATTTTTTCATACTAAATTAAATCCTTTCCTGTTATTTTATGATATGTATCGTTACCAACTTTCAAATCTTTTACATCATCTTGAAGTTGTAAATATTCAATATAATCATTCCAAGAATTAACATATTCTTTCTTTGCATTATATGCATTTGAATATCTTTTTGAAGAAATGAAATTATCAATTAATGTTTTAATACTAATGCCATTTACTTCACCAAATGTAACTTCTCCTGCTTCACTTAATGCTTGTTCATAAATTCTATAATTCATATATGAATCAATAGCCTTAACATAGCCTTTAATTTCATTTGCTCTATCATCATATTCATCATGAGATGAAGATTTTAAATATGTAACATATGAATTAAGATCATTAGGATTAGAAACTTTTGTATATGCTTCTGTATCATAATAATTAACTAATTGGTCAATTAATTCTGTTTCACTATTTTCTTTTACGAAAGGAGATTTTTGAATGATAATCAAATGTATTCCTTGATATCCTTCATCACCAGAACCAGTACCCGCTCTTGTAACTAAGATTGGTCTACCTTCTTCATCACAAAGGATTTTTTCTTTTTCATTAGTCATACTAGCACTTAAGCCTTGAACAAATTGGAATCTATTTGAAGTACTATTAGATGTTCCTTTTCTTATTACTCCTAAAGCGTGATTATTTAGATATTGATTGAAAATAATATTTCTTGGAAGATTTTTTTCTTCTTTTAAGTTAGTATCTTTAATATTATTTAATTCAAATCCTGCTTGTGATTTTAATTCAGCAAAAACTGAATAGTCGATACGATTTATTGAATTCTTTAATAATTCAACTTCACTAGAATCACTTGCATATGGAATTAAAGAAGATCCAGAATAAATACTTTTTTCTTTTTGGCGAGTATTATATGCTTCTACATTTGTTTTTGCTGCTTCGTTATATAGTGTATCGTATTGATATATAGCATATTTAAATTCGCTAACAAAACTTGTAGTTGTTGACATAATTCCAACATCTCCACCTTTAAGTGCTGAAGTTGTATCACCAAATGAAGAATAAGTTTTAGCAATTGAAGAGAATGTAATATTACCATCAGCTAATGATTGAACAGCGCTTGCAATATTAGTAGCGTCTTCTTTACTAATTGTTCCTTCTGTTAAACTATCGCCACTTGAAGTTTTAATTAAAATATGGCGAATATGATAAGGTGCATAATAGTTAATGTATTCTTTTAATAAATCATTATTAACATTTTTCTTATAATACGCTTCTTCATATGCTTCTTTTTTCTTTTCAAGCAAATATACTTGTCTTAATTCAGCTTCATCTTCAACACCAGCTTCTTCAAGTGCTTTAGATAATTCTGCTTTACTTGATGTGTTGTTTTCTTTAGCGGTAGTTTCTGCTTTTTCTATGAAAGAATCGAGTTCAGAAGTAACTGCTTGTTTAATTGATGTTGTTTCATTTTGTACTTTGTTGATAAGAACATCATAAACAGCATTGAAATATTGTTCTCCACCAGTCGCTGTAACTGAATATTCATTAAATAATTCATTTGCTGTATAATTTTTATCTCCTATTTTAACAATGACATTATTTCCATCACTATCATTAAGTTGTGCAACTTCACCACAACCAGCAAGAGTGAGAATACTAATCATTGATAAGAGAAGTAATTTTTTTTTCATATAGAAAATTCCTCCCGTTTTTAATTATAGCGTATTAATAATACTTTATCGGTAAGTTAATTTCAACATTAAATTGTCATTTTAAATAACTTTAGTTATTACACGTACGCGCGCATATGTAAATTTGGGCTGTAACTATCAAATTTTTAGTCAATAATTGCATTTTAAAAAAACTAACATACTATATTATGAAAACAAAGGAGGGGGATTATGAATCCAACAGTAAATCATACAGGGGGAAATAACTTCTTTGCATATATACTCATTTTGTTTATCTTGATTGCAATCATTGGATGTTATGTCCAATAATAAAAGGAGGTGCATTTTGATGAATACAGGTAGTACATTTGCAATTATCTTAGTATTATTCATTTTATTAGTCATTGTCGGCTGCGGTGGCTGGTTTACAAACTGTGGTATCTAAGATTTATATACACTAACTAAAAGGGGCAAATGCCTCTTTTTTTGTTTGATTAAATTAAATTTATTTAATAATAAAATTGTACTTATCAATGTAATGTAGTAGAATAATAAAGGCTTAGGAGAAAAGTGATAATGAAAGAATTAGTTATTAAAGATTTATATGTCAGTGTAGAAGATAAAGAAATTTTAAAAGGCGTAAATTTAACTATTAATAGTAAAGAAACAGTTGCATTACTTGGACCTAATGGACACGGAAAATCAACATTACTCGCTGTTTTAATGGGTAATCCTAAATATGTTGTAACATCAGGTACAATAACTATTGATGGTGAAGATGTTTTATCTATGAAAGTTGATGAAAGAGCAAGAAAAGGTATCTTCTTAGCAATGCAATATCCTAGTGAAGTTCCTGGTGTTGTCAATGCTGATTTTTTAAAATCTGCGATTAACGCAAAAAGAGAAAAACCAATTAAATTATTTGAATTTTATCGTGAATTAGAAAGCGCTTCAAAAAAAGTAAATATTCCTATGGAAATGGCTAATAGATTCTTAAATGAAGGTTTTTCTGGGGGCGAAAAAAAACGCAACGAAATATTGCAAATGCTTTTATTAAAACCAGATTTTGCTATGCTTGATGAAATTGATTCTGGACTTGATGTTGACGCTATTAACACTGTTGCAAATGTCATAAGAGAATTAGAAGAAACAGATATGTCATTCTTAGTTGTATCTCATTATGCTCGACTTTATCAACTAATTAAACCTACAAGAACTGCTATTATGATTAATGGTAGAATTGTTTTAGAAGGCGATACTTCTTTAATTAAAAGAATTGATGAAGAAGGTTATGAATGGCTTAGAAAAGAATATGGTATAAATATAAATAAAGAAAATCAAGAAATGAAAAAAGTATCAATTGGAACTTGTGCTGTAAAGCAAATAATTAAATAGAAAAGAGTTAAAATGAAAGGTATAGAAGTTAATAATCTCAAATTTATTGAAGAAAATGGTAATTTTAAAATTTTAGACAATCAAAAAGGAAAAATTACTATTTTTTGGAATGAATTTGAAAAGCAAAAACTAGATATAATAGTTGGAGAAAATACAGAATTAGATTTTCTTGAAATAAACGAAAAAGATAATAGCGAACTAAGTTTAATTATAAATAACAACGCAACAGTTAGATATAATTCATTTTGTTCAAATGAAAATGGAAGTGCTAAGAAACAATTTATTTTAAATGAAAATTCATATCTTTTAGTGGGTTATGCTGATTTTTCAAAAGGTAAAAAAACATTTAATGCAAAAGTTGAATTAAATGGCGAATTTAGTAAAGTTGAATGGCATTTAGCAAGTTTAACTCAAAATGAAGATCAAAAAATTTATAATGTAAACTTTATGCACAATAATCAAAATACATTTGCAAAAATGGATAATTATGGTGTATGTAAAGATAAGTCAACCCTTAGTTTTATTGGTGATGCAATTATATTCAAAGGTTCTAAAAAATCAAGTACTAAACAAAATGCAAAGATTATGGTATTTGATAAAAATTGTCACGCTTGTGCTTCACCTAAATTATGTATTTATGAAAATGATGTTGAAGCAAGCCATGGCGCTAGTGAAGGACAAATTAATCCTGACCACATTTTCTATTTAACTTCTCGTGGAATAAAAGAAGATGATGCTAAAAGACTTATTACATTAGGTTATTTAAACCCTATTACAAAATATTTTACTGATGAAGCAATTTGTGAAGAAATAAGAAATTGCATAATGAAGGAAATATAAATTATGTTTGATATTACAAAAATTAGAAAAGATTTTCCTATGTTAAATAATCAAAAAATGCAAGGAAATAATTTGATATATTTTGATAATAGTGCCACCACATTAAAACCTCAATGTGTCATAGATTCCATAAATGCTTACTATTGCAATTACACTTCAAATGCCCATAGGGGTGACTATGATATTGCTCATAAAGTTGATGAAACATTTGAAAATGTAAGAAAAAAAGTGGCGAATTTTATTAACGCAAATGATAATGAAATAGTCTTCACTTCTGGAACTTCTATGTCTATAAATATGATTGCATATGGATTAAAAAACATTAATGAAGATAGTGAAATATTAATTAGTGAACAAGAACACGCTTCAAATGTTTTGCCTTGGTTTAAACTTGCTGAAAAAACACACTGTAAAATTAAATATATTGAACTCGATGATGAAGGTAGATTAACTATTGATAATCTAAAAAAATCTTTAAATAAAAATGTTAAAGTCGTATCTCTAGCGCATATAGGTAATGTTTTAGGATATACTTTTGATGTCAAAGAATTTGCTAAATTAATCCATAGTGTTGGTGCAATTTTTATTTTAGATGGTGCTCAATCTGTTCCCCATATGAAAATTGATGTTAAAGAATTAGATTGTGATTTTTTAGCGTTTTCTGGTCATAAAATGTGTGGTCCTACTGGTATTGGTGTTCTATATGGAAAATATCATCTTTTGGAAGAATTAGATCCTATGCTCACTGGTGGTGGAATGAATTCAAAATTTGATATATGTGGAAATATTGGTTACTTAAATCCACCTTTAAAATTTGAAGCAGGAACACAAAATATCGCAGGTGTTATTGGTTTAGGTACTGCGATTGATTATTTAGAAAAAATAGGAATGGATAATATTAATGAATATGAAAAACAATTACATAATTATGCAATAAAAAAATTAAAAGAAGTTGATATTGTTCATTTATATAATCCTAATGCTGATTCAGCAATAATAACTTTTAATATTAAAGATGTTTTTGCTCAAGATGCTGCTTCACTATTTAATAGTTATGGAATCGCAGTTAGATCAGGGCAACATTGTGCAAAAATATTATTAAATAAATTACAAACAGAAGTTACTATTAGGGCTTCATTATATTTTTATAATACTTTTGAAGAAATTGATGCTTTTG
>CAZOAE010000048.1:0-6163 GCA_964577725.1 uncultured Erysipelotrichaceae bacterium
TACAACCAATAACTGCCGCTCCAGCAGCCAAAGGAATATTACCAATATTAATTGCTACACATACTGCAACACTAGATATTGGCATTGTTAAAACCATTCCCATTATTACTGAAATAATTATTGACATTAAAACTGGAATTAATGGCATTGAAATTTCTATTATTTTTTCAATTCCATAAATTAAATAATAACTAGGATAAATTAAAATAAATCCTAAAATACTCCCAATAATTATATAGACAAAAGGAATCAACAATATATCTATTGGAGTTTTTTTCTTTAAAAATAATTTTACAATTAACACTGTAAATATAATAACTAAATAAATTAGCAAAGGATTTTTACTACCACCATTAATAGTAAATGTAGGAATTGGTTTATTAGGCTCTAATAAATTAATTGAACTAGCAATTCCACCTAAAACTAAACACGAAACAATTTCAAGTGGTGATAAATCTTTTTCTAATGATAATGCTACACCAATAGCAATTCCTGGTCCCATTAAAGAAATTATTACACTAGCGATATCTATTCCTATTTGAAAATTAATTAAAGAAAAAATTTGTTTAAAAATCGTTCCAATAATTAAAGTAGCAAATAGTCCAATTGCCATTCCACTAGATGTTTTACTTATAAAATTTAATATTTTTTTCATATATCTTCTTCTTTCCTTAGACATTATAGACCTATAAAAATAAAAAGAAAGATAAAAAGAAAAATTATTTAATTAACATATGATTCTATATCAACTTTAGTGGTATCTATTTTACTTATTTCTTTTCTTAATTTTAAAACATAAGAAGGAGATACAGATAATTCATCAATACCAATAGAAGCAAAAAATGGTAACATTTCTTCATCACGAGCAAGTTCACCACATACACTAACATTAATATTATTTTTATGAGCGTTTTCCACTACTAATTTTATTAATCTTAAAATTGCTTTATGATGAGAATCAAATGTTTTATCTAATAATGGATTAACTCTATCAAGAGCCAAAACATATTGACTTAAATCATTTGTTCCAATTGAGAAAAAATCAACATACTTTGCTAATATATCAGAAATAATCGCTGCAGATGGTGTTTCTATCATAATACCTATTTTCATTTTTTCATTAAAAGGTATTTCTCTAATTTTTAAATTTTGTTTTGCAATTTCACACATTTCTTTAACAAATTTTACTTCTTCTAAAGAAATAATCATTGGAATCATTACTAATAAATTACCATAATATGATGCTCGATATAATGCTAATAATTGATCTAAAAAGATTTTAGGGCGATCTTTACATATTCTTATTGAGCGATATCCTAAGGCTGGATTTTCTTCATTAGGTAAATTAAAATAATCAATTTTTTTATCCGCTCCTATATCAAGTGTTCTAATAATTACTTCTTTACCATTCATTTTTTCAACAACTCTTTTATAATGAACAAATTGTTCTTCTTCACTTGGATAGTCTTTTGCTTCTAAATAGATAAATTCACTTCTAAATAATCCAATTCCTTCTCCATCATTTTTTATAACATTATCTACTTCATAAGAAGAAGCAATATTAGCGTATATTTTTATTTTTTTATGATTAAAAGTATATGTTTTTTTACCAATAAATTCTTTTAATGAACTTATTTCAGTTAAATAATTTAAACGAATTGTATTATATTTAGAAATATCATTTGAATCTGCATTAATGATGATTTCACCTTTACACGCATCAATAATACCAATATTTCCATTTAGTGATTCATTAATTTCTAAACCTTCAACACTCACAATACATGGTATTTCTAACATTCTAGTTAAAATTGAAATATGTGAATTTGTACTTCCTTTACTAAGCACTAATCCCATTATTAATTTCTTATCTAATTTCATTAACTCTTGTGATGATAAATCTTCACAAACAATAATAGATGGTTCAATTAAAAATGATTCATCATTATTTTTTTGAAGAAAACTAATAACTTTTTCTCCTACTTCAATAATATCTACCGCTCTCAGTTTCATATATTCATCAGTCATTAACTTAAATGTATTTGAAAGAACATTGCAAGCATTTTCAATTGCTTCTTCAGCAACTTGATTATTTAAAATATTCTTTTTTACTAAGTCTTCAAAATCAAAATCTTCTAACATTAATTTATGTGTCAAAAAAATTTGAGATGTTTCTTTACCTAATGTTGATAAACTTTCTAAATATAACTTATCTAAAAAATTAGAAGTATCTTTTCTTGCTTGTTCAAAGCGTTCATATTCTTTTTGGGGTGATGTAAATGTTCCTTTTATAATTTCTTTTTTTCGATATACAATTATTTTTCCTATTGCATATCCTTCAAAAACTCTTTTTCCACAATATTTACTCATATTTATAAATTATCTTCAAAAACTTTTTTCATTTTAATAAATGCTTCTTCTTCATCAATACCATCAATTTCAATTATCACTTCTTCATTTGATTTCACACATAACCCCATAACACTAAAAATTCTTTTTAAATCAACAGTGTTATTTTTATTAGTAATTGTGATATTTGATATAAATTTTTTTGCTTCTAAAACAATAATTCCAGCTGGTCTAGCGTGTATACCTTGTTCATCTGTTATTTTATAGATAAATGATTTCATATCTTTTCCTTTCTTATAAACTCTAATTATTTACTTCTTTTTTTAATAAACCAATTAGTATTCCACATATTAATGAACCAATCAATAATGATAATAAATATAAATACCAATTACCAACAACAGCAAAAACAAATATTCCCCCATGTGGCGCCATTAATGTACAACCAAAAAATACTGATAATAATCCCGCTACACTTGAGCCAATAACGCATGATGGTATTACTCTAAAAGGATCTTTACTAGCGTAAGGTATCGCACCTTCAGTAATAAACGCTAAACCCATAATATAATTAACATTAATTTCTTTTCTTTCTTCTTTAGTGTATTTTGAAGGAAATAATAATGATGAAATAGCAATTCCTAATGGTGGAACCATTCCACCAATCATAACTGAAGCCATCATTTGATAACAATATGTCGTGTCTACACTAGAATTTGGATTACTTGCAACCGTTAATAAACCAGTTCCAAAAACATACGCTGCTTTATTAATTGGTCCACCCATATCAATAGCCATCATACCAGCAAGTAATGTTCCTAATAATAAAGTTAATTGATGTTCTCCTAGCCAATTTAAGCAATTTGAAATAGCAATATTAATATATGCAAATGGAGTATTAAGAACTAACATTATTATTCCTATCAATAATATTCCAAATAATGGATATATAAATGTAGGTTTTATTCCAGATAAACTTTTTGGTAACCAATTAAATCCTTTTTCTAATAATTTAATTATATATCCTGCGATAAATCCAGCACAAATTGCTCCTAAAAATCCAGCGTTAGAGTTAGTATCAATTTTAGATACTAATACTTGAATTGAAAAGTTTGATTGATTAGCAATATATCCACCAACAATTCCCACCGCTAATGCCGCTCTACCTGCAATTGAATAAGCAATATATCCAGAAAGAATAGGAAGCATAAAACTAAATCCATATCCACCTATCGTTTTTAAAATCCAAGATAATTTTGTTGCTGAACCAAAATTACTATCTTGTGGCATATTTAATATCGTATCTACTAAAAATGCTAATGCAATTAATATTCCACCTCCTATTACAAAAGGAAGCATATGTGATACACCATTCATTAAGTGCTTATAAACATTATGAAATTTTGAAGTTGTTTCTATATTTTTATTACTATTTTTACTATTAGTTTCATAAATAGATGTTTTTTCATCTAATGCTTTCTTTATTAATTTTTCTGGTTCATGTATTCCTTTACTAACTGGTACTATAACCACTCTTTTCCCATTAAATCTATCCATTTCAACATTAGTATCACTAGCTATAACAATACCTTCTGCATTTTCTATTTCTTCTTTAGTTAATATATTTTTAACTCCACTTGAACCATTTGTTTCAACTTTAATAGTAATATTCATTTTATCAGCGGCTTTTTTTAATGCTTCTTCAGCCATATATGTATGTGCTATACCAGTAGGACAACCAGTAACACATAATATCTTAGGATAAACTACTACTTTTTTATTTTCATTTAGTTTTTCTTCTTCTTTTTTATTAATAATTAATAAAAATTCATCTTTTGTTTTAGCATTAATTAGTTTTTCTTTAAAATCTAAATCCATTAGTAAAGTTGATAACCTTGCTAAAACTTCTAAATGAATATTATCTTTACTTTCTGGTGCCGCAATTAAAAATAATAACTTAACCTTTTCTCCATCTAAAGAATCAAAATCAACACCATCTTTTATTACTAATGCTGATAAAAATGGTTTACTAACAACACTAGATTTACAATGTGGAATCGCTACGCCTTCTCCTATACCAGTTGTACTTTCTTTTTCACGAAAAAATACTCCTTTTCGATATATTTCAATATCATCAATGGCTTTACTTTTATTAATTAAATCAACTGCATAATTAATCACTTCTTCTTTACTATTCGAAACAACATCTAAGTCAATTGTTTCTTTTATTAATAAATCAGTAATTTTCATTTTTTTCACCCTTCTATTTGATTAAATAATTCATCAACCATTTTTTTAGTTAGTAATCCATTTGAAAATACAGATGCTGATCCACACGCAATTCCCTTTTTAAAAGATAAAACTACATCTTTTGTCTTTAAATACTCATAAATAAAACCCGCAACTAATGAATCTCCTGCTCCAACGGTACTAATAACTTTCCCTTTAGGAGAAGGTAATTTTAAAATAATTCCTTCTTTTGTTACGAGTAAAGCCCCATCTTTACCTAAAGAAACTATGACATTTTTTGAACCTAAATCTATTAACTTTTTAGCGTAAACAATTAATTCATCATCATTATTTATTTTTACATTAAACATTTCTTCTAATTCTTCTTTATTTGGTTTAACTAAAAAAGGTTTATAAAATAATGTATTTAATAAATTATCTTTCGTAGTATCAATTATGACATTAACTTCTTTATTAATTCTTTTTAATATTTTTTCATAAGTATTGCTTGGTAAATTACTAGGAATAGAGCCAGAAATAATTAACACATCATTTGAATCTAATTTATCTAATTTTAATAATAATTTATTAATATCTTCATTTGAAATATTTGGTCCGTTACCATTAATTGAAGTTTCAATTTCATTATTTTTTATTTTAATATTTATTCTATTATTTTCTAATACAGATATAAAATCAGTTCCAACACCTAATTTCTGTAATTCTTCTTCAATATATCTACCAGTAAATCCCCCTATAAAGCCTAAGGTAATAGATTTTTCTCCCAAACTTGATAATACTATTGAAACATTTATACCTTTTCCCCCAATAAGTATTTTCTCTTTATTTACTCGATTAATTTTACCAATATTAAAAGTATCTAAATCAACAATATAATCTAATGCTGGAGAAAATGTTAATGTATAAATCATTTTTACACCTCAATAACATTATTTAACAAATATTGATTTTCTATTAATTTTATATGATTTTTTTTATTTATAAGTATTTAAAAACAAAATTTTACATTATATTAAAATAACTATTTAATTGTAAATTATATTAGTTAAACAATATAATCTTCTTTAGAATTTTAATTCTAACTAAACTTCAAACAATTAATTCTTTTTATTTTCTAAACAACTATATTTTCGAATTTGAATTATATTTCTTGAACAAATAAAAAAATTGTTATATCATTACATAGGAATGGACCCTTAGCTCAGCTGGCAGAGCAACTGACTCTTAATCAGTGGGTCTGGAGTTCGAATCTCCAAGGGTCCACCATTTAATTATTAAACTTAACTATGAAAAAACTTAATTGTTAAATAAGTACTTCATAGTTTTTTTTGTAGCGTAAAAGATTTCCAAGTTTGAACTAACGAACTATGAAATATTAAAATGTTTAGAAATATTATAAGATAATTGATTTTCATCATTGATAAAATTTTTACAAGCAACAACTTGTTCACCATTATATAATTCAAGATAAGTATCAATAGGGTTATATTTCTATTTTGATACGCATATATTCTCATCTTTAACAGTAAAATAATTAAAAAAAGTTTGAATAAGCCTAAAAATA
>CAZOAE010000049.1:0-6107 GCA_964577725.1 uncultured Erysipelotrichaceae bacterium
AATATTGATTATGTTTTAACTGTTAAAGAATATGCTGAATTATTAATTAGGAGAGGTATTGATTTCTGTGCATTAGAAGATGAAAAATATGATGATTTAATGGGTGAATCAACTGGTGCGGCAGATATATTCGCTAATACTGGTGGTGTTATGGAAGCGGCAGTTAGAACAGCAACAAAAGTTTTAACTGGAGAAGTTAAAGATGTTAACTATACTCAAATTCGTGGCTTATCTGGTATTAGAGAAGCAAATGTTCAAATAGGTGATAAAACATTAAGTTTATGTGTTGCTTCAGGATTGAAAAATGCAAGAATTATTCTTGATAAAGTAAAAACTGGAGAAGTTCACTATGATGCGATTGAAATTATGGCTTGTCCAGGTGGATGTGTCAATGGTGGTGGACAACCTATTAGAAAAGATATGGAACAAATTGATGTTATAAAAGCAAGACAAGCAGGAATTTATAATATCGATAAAAATAAAACAAAGCGTATTTCTTGTGATAATGAAGAAATTAAAGCATTATATGATGAATATTTAGAAAAACCAAATTCTCATAAGGCTCACGAATTACTTCATACTGTATATCACGATTCATCAAAAACTAGAATTTAATAGTAAAGGTACACTTAAATGTGTGCCTTTTTTAGTAGGGTTATTAAGTATAATTTAATTATTTTTTTTGTATAATTAGTAAAACTCCCCGTAAAAAAGTGCAAAAGTTACTCAAAACTCCCCATAAAAAAGTGCATAATATATTTAAGGAGCTTGTTGCAAGTAATGCTAAATCTTTAAAAACTATATTAAATAATAAAGATAAATATTATGATGTTAAATAAAACTTTAAACTGGCTGATACAAATATAGGAACTTCTAATGGAATAAATACTATTCCTTTATATATGGCATTTTTAATTAAATAGGTGTTATTTAGTCTATTTTTAAGTATAATTTTACATTTATTTTTATTGATTATAAATCTTTAAAAAAAATATTTATCAAGTTTGATTTTTAATATATGTTTTAATATAATTTTTTTGTAGATATCATTTATTATGATGTTACACAAAAGGAGAAAATATGAATAAAAAATATGTTTTAATTGCTGGGTGTGCTTTAATTTTATCCTTTCTTGGAAGCTGTGGTAATACTTCAAGTTCAAATGATCCTAGCATTTCGATTGATGATGTTGTAACAGATTCAAAAGGAAAGAATTTAGCGAAGTTATTACTTGCTAGAGAAAGACTTGATTCAAAATTATTGAGTAATGATGTTAAAATTTTTGAAAAAGAATCTTCATCAAATGAGAAACATAATAAAAAAATTAATTATTTGAATGGCGAAGCAATTGATGAAGGGAATAGGGTGCTTTGGTCTAATTTTGGTGAATACAATAATTCTTATTCTTATTTTAATAGTATAACTAATTCAATCAAATATACCGCAAATGAAGGAGCGGAACTTATTGATGAAGTTAAAGCAACAATTACTGAACTTGATAAGTGGGTTGAATATGAAAAAGATGGTAGATCAAATAAGTATTATCTTTCTGTTTCCGCTGATACTGATATTTTATATAAAGTTAATGAGTATGAAGTATCTATTTGTAAGCATTATGTAAATAATGTTGGGCAAACAGTATATGAAATATATTTAGAACAAGAAAATGTAGTTCAAAGAATAAAGTATATTCCAAATATGCGTTATGAATTTTCTCAAAAAATAAGTGGCGATAATGACCAAGAAAAATATTTTGTTGCTGATTATTCAAAAGGTTATTGGGAAGTTAGTGAAATTGATCCAATTGAAGATAGATATAATATTATGTATTATGTTATGAAAAATGATATATGTTATTCTATTTATAATGATCCTAGTTCAACAATAACAACAATTAATGTTATGAGTGCAGATGTTAAAACTGATCTTTTTACTTATGATTATTTAGAAGATAAAACTAATGTTACTGTAAAATTAACTGGATTTAATGGTATTGATTATATTGAAGCACCTATTAATGATGTAAAATATGTAGAAGATAATAAAGAACTAGCGTATACTGAGTCATATCAAAATACAGCATTAATGACAACAAAGGGATCTCATCTTTATGGTGGTTATAAATATAATGATATTATAACCGTTTCTTCAATTATTGTTGGAACAAGCTATGATGGATATATTCCAACACTTAACTTAAGTGTTAATTCTAGTGATTCCAATACAGTTTGGAACGCAGTAAAATCCTTTTTAGGAGCAACTGGTTTAGAATGTAAAAGAGATATTGATGTTGTTATAAATGGTGTTAAAAAAATAGATGTAGATTCAGCAGATATGATTAATTACTATACTTTTAATGGCTATACATTGAATAATAATGA
This sequence comes from uncultured Erysipelotrichaceae bacterium, assembly GCA_964577725.1. Lineage (GTDB taxonomy): Bacteria > Bacillota_I > Bacilli_A > RFN20 > CAG-449 > CAG-449. The sequence goes on from CAZOAE010000049.1 coordinate 2,382, forward strand.
GTCTATATCTAAGGCTGTAGATGTTGAAATTAATTATTTTAATACTTTAAAAAATGATTATAATCAAATTAAAGAAGTTGATAGTGTTGCTCTTGAAGATATTAGTAAAATAGATGATGACTTAAAATTCCCTACTCTTGAAAATAGTGAAGTTGATCAATCTCAAATAGAAAATAAAACAATAAGTATAGATAAAATTTCTCATACTCTTACTGATGTAATTTTATTAGATGAAAATGAAAATTATCATATTGAAATTGCTCTTGTTAATAAAGAAGATGATACTATTTTACCTATTTATTCATCAAACGAATTATATAAATATCATAATGAAAGTGAATTTAAGGTTGAAGCAAATAATGTTGAATTTGAAATTCCTGATGTTAGTGAAGGAACATATTCGATTGTTTCATATATTGCCACAAAAGATGGTATTAGAGTTTCTAATTATGAAGATGTTATTTTTGAAGATGTTAATGAAAATTTAGATGATATTAATATCGAACAAGATGAAGAAGGCGTAGTTAATATTGAATATTTTCGACCAAATGATTATACATTAATTTATGAAACTGAAGGAGAAATTAATTACCATGAATTTTATAATACAATCTGTAAAATGGTTTTTGAATATGGAGCAATATCTAGTGATATTGAAAAATTAGTTGATGAAAATTATGTTATCGTAACTGAAAATTCTTCCATAACAGAAGGAACATATCGAATTGGATATACCTTAAATGATGGAGAAAATGAAATTACTGGATATATAAATATTGAATATAGTATAACTAATAAATAAGGGAAATTTTATATGAAAAGAAAATTTATTATAGGCGTTATTTCGCTTTTACTACTAGTTGGATGTGGGAATAAAACTAATCCAGAAGGTGTTGATATTGCGAAAGTATTATTAGCAAATGAAAGATTAGATGAAGATGATTTAAGTGGTGATATTTTCACTTCTGGTAAAAAAGCGTTTAATCAAATTAAAGAAATGACAAAAAAATATTCATACCAATCAAAGAATATTAAATCAGCATTTAATAAAAATGGGACTAGATATACTTGGAGTGATTCACCAGAATATTCAAATTTCTTATCATATTTTTATAGTTACGCTGATAGTATTGAACATAATGCTGAAAAAGGTTCACAAATGATTGAATTAGCAAAAACTTCTGTTCAAACAATTGATTGTTGGATTAAATATGATGGTAATAATCAAATACTTTTAAATGTTGATAAGAATAGTGAAACTATTATTTCAAGAGATGATGAACAATATGAAATTTGTCGTAGATATCAAAATGAAATTGGACAAAATACTTTTGAAATGTTTATCAGTAATAGTGGAACTAATTATAAAAGTAGAATGACATATATTCCAAATTTAAGATATGAATATACATCTATTCAAAATGATACTTTATTAGTAATAGTTGCAAATAAAGATAAAGGTTATTGGGATATAATGTCAACAAGTTATAATGAACAATATGATGAAAATAGTATGACATTTTCTAATTTTGTAATGAAAGATGAAGCAATTTATGAAACAACTTATACTATTGAAAAAAATAATGGAATTACTAATGAAATTTTAGGTGATATTAAACTAGTAAGTTCTAATGGAAAGTGTGATATGTTATCAATAAGTAATAATCAATTTTCAATATTTACTACTGGAATAAATGGCTTAGATAGTTTTTATATTGATGCTCAAGATAATTAAGTGCGCAATGCTGAAGAAGATGGAACAGATTATAAAGTTTTATATATAGGAGAAGGAAACGATAGAAGTTATTTTACTAATGATTATAGTGATGTAATTGCTAAATTTACTAATGGTAAAGAATTAAAAAAAGGCGATAGATTATATAATGAAATTGAAGTATTAGGAACATCAATTAGTCCAATTGGTGAAGTTGATTTTTATGGGGAAATTAGTTTAGATTTTTTAAAGTATGAAATAGAATCAAATTTAACTAGTTTAGAGAAACTTATGAATGAATATGGATTTTCTTTTAAAGATAATTATGATGTTATAAAAGAAGCAATAAGATTTTCAAAAAAAGATTCAATAGATTTTGGTAAATATTACTTATGGCAAGGAAATCATATTAATGATTTTGATAGTATTGATAAATCAATAAAAATAGAAAAAGATTTAATTAATGAATGTGTTAATTTATATTCTTCATATAAAAATAAAACAGTAATTAAAAATAATGATCAATGGAGTATTGATGATTCATATCAATTTTCTAATGTAAAGACAATATCAAATGGAAATATTTCTAATGAAAATAATAATATTAGTATTAATAATTTTGGTTTAGAAGTTGAAAATACATCTTTATTTACTAGAAATACTAATTATCAAATATCATTTGCTTTTGCAAAAGAAAATAATGGAAAATATTATAACTTATATCCTTTGGATTTTGAAAATTCAATATCATATAAATTTGAAAAAGATACTTTAAAAGATGCTTCACAAAAATTTCAATTAAATCAAAATGCAATATTAGAATTACCTATTTTAGAAGAAGGTACATATACTTTAGTTGCTTATGTGTCTACTTATGATGATGGTATTAGAGTAACTAATCCTATTAGTGTTAAAGGAAATATTAACGAAATTACAAACGATAAAGAAGGGTTTATCAATACATTAACAAATAATGGAAATAATGAAATTTGTATTAATTCAACTCAAACATCAACAATTAATATTGATTTAGAAGGTAGTTATACATATGAACAATTATATTTATTATTAGAATCATATGGTTATAAATATGGAAATGTTATTGATAGTAATTTAGAAAAAGAAAATAACTCTAATTGGGATATTGTTGATAGTAATTCAAATATTACAAGTGGAACTTATAGATTAAAATATTATAATAATATTCTTGAAACAGATGCATATATTGTTGCAGTTGTTAAGTAAGTAAAAAATAAAATAGAAAAGTGGCAAAAGTGCCAGAAATCTATTTTATAAAATAATTAATTGATAAAAAATTAATAACCATTGAATATATTAAAAATTGTTAATTATATAGAAATCTCTTAGTTTTTTAAGAGATTTTTTGGTTTGTATATTTAATAATGTTGTCTACTTTATTAATAGCAGTTCATAAAGTCTTTTTTTATTTTAAAGTATTTTATTTCTTGCTTTTTCTATACGGGGGGTACAATTAATCTGTAAATTAGTTATTATGGAGGATATACTATGTGGAAAAAGTGGTTAATTGTTTTATTTTCTATTTTATTGTTTGTTTCTTGTGGACAGCAAAATATAGATGATTCACAAAATTCATCATCAAATACATCTTTTTTTGATGATAAAGTAATAGAATATGAATTATCTAATACGGGTAATTATTATATAGTTAAAGGGGTTAATGACAAGAATATTGAAAAATTGAATATTCCATCAATACATGATGGGCTTGATGTTAGAGAAATTAGTGATAATGCATTTTATGATTGTGAATTATTAATAACTATAAGTATTCCAAGTAGTGTTAAACTAATAGGTAAAAGTATATTTAGAAACTGTGATTCTATTAAAAGTATAACCGTACCATTTATGGGTGAAACTAAAGATAGTAATCAATATTTAGGCTATATCTTTGGAGCAAGTTCACCTATTTATAATTCAAGTTATGTACCAAGTAGTTTAAAAGAAGTAATAATCTTAGATGGATGTACTTC
>CAZOAE010000050.1:0-6033 GCA_964577725.1 uncultured Erysipelotrichaceae bacterium
GAACTGTGAAGTCCTTAATTTTTAAAATTAAGTTTTTTCACAGCCCCTTTTTTATTAAAATTTAATTAATAAATATATATAATATAGATAGAAAGTGAAGGGGGGAATTATGAAAAAAGGGTTATTACTTTGTTCTTTATTATTTTTATTTAGCTGCGCTAATTTTGAATCTTCAACAAGAATTAGTGAAAACACAACAAGTTCTTTTTCAAGTGAAGAAAGTTCAACATCTATATTTGATAATGAATTTTCATCAAATAGTGAAGATATATCTTCAACTAAAATATCAAGTAATGAAGATAGTTCTTCTATAAGTAATAGTGAACCTATTTCTTCAACAATTAGTAATTCAAATACTGGAACATCAACAATAACAAAAGAAGATAAATGTACTCGTATCATTGCTTGCACTGATTATCAAGGTGTTAATGGGCATAGTGATTCGGAAAATAATGTTAAGAGTATTTTATCATCAATGAATAAAAATGGTATTAATTCCGCTGATGCTTTCTTTTGCTGTGGTGATTACTATTATCATTGGAGTAGTGAAGAAATGAAAAAAGGAATAGATTCTTTAACTAATATTATGTCTTCGTATGTTGATAAGAATAATATGATATTTGTTCAAGGGAATCATGATGAAGTAGAAATTGGAAGTAATGGATTATCAAAAAGTGGTAATAATGATCCTATTAATGGGGAATATGGAGTTTTTGTCATTAATGAAGATGATTATATGTGGTATAACAATAATAAAGATATTGTTAAAAGATGTGCATATAATTTAGAAAATTATCTTAATAATAAAATATTTTATGGGTTTAATAAACCAATATTTATTCTTTCACATTTACCATTAAATTATAATATGAGAACTTATAATGATGGAGATGGTAAATATGCTAAATATTTATTTGATGTATTGAATAAAGCAGGAGAACAAGGTTTAAATATTATCTATTTATTTGGACATGATCACTCTAATGGTTGGGATGATTATTTAGGAGGCGCTAATATCTATCTACAAAAAGGAGATAATATTTTAATTGCAAATAAATCTCAAAATGAATTCAGCCAAAGAAAATTAAATTTTACTTATATGAATGCTGGTTATGTTGGATATTATAATAAAGTAAATGATGGTTGTGATGAAACTCTAACAATGTCTGTTTTTGATATTTATGATGATAGAGTTGAAATTAATAAATATAGTAAAGATGGAAAGTATTTATTAAAAGCATCTGGTGTAACTAATAATTATAAAGATGAAACTATGTATCTTCCAAATGAAAAGGTTTATAATTCACCACAATATATGAACTTAAATGATGTTAATAATAAAACACCACTTGATACTTATATTTATGATTGTAACGCTAAACAAACTTATAATAAGGTTGATAAGTTGTCTTCTTTAACAAATGGTGAATATTTACTTATTTATAAAGGTGATTCAAATTATATAATGAAACCAAAGAAGGTACAAAAAGTGGTTCATCTGGAGATAGAATTGGATTTGATTTAGAAGAAGTTGATATTAATAATGAATCATTAATTATTGGTGATTATGGAATGAGCACTTGGAATTTTGAATTAAATAATAATAAATATAAAATAGGAAAAGATGATAATTATATTAAATTAATTTCTACTTCTAATTATGGAATAAGTGCTTCTTTAGAAGTTGAAGGAAATGATTTTGAAATTAAAGGAGATAATGAATTTACTTTTAGTACAGAAAATTATGTTTTAAATTATAATAGTCGTGGATTGATTAATGGTTATACAGATAATCCCGCTTCTTTCTATATTTATAAAAAGAATGTAACTAGTTACCAAAGCTATAATGGTAGTTCTAGTGCTGATTTAAGTGGTTGGAATGTAAATGTTGCTGACTCTATAATTGATGGATCAAAAGATTTTAATTTTACTTGGGAAGTTGATAATACTTATAAAGGTAATTCTAAATATGATAGTGAAAAAGGCTATAACGTAATGGAAAAAATTGAATTTAATTGGGTAACTGAAATTGCTTCAAATGATTGGAATAATAATGGTGGACAAACTATAAGAAATGACTGGCATTGCTGGGGAGCAAAATGGTCTTGGAATTGTGTATCTGGTGCTGATTGGAAGTTATATAATGAAATGTATCTTGCTGGAACTGTGCACGCTAAAATTAATGTTAGTTATTTAGTTTCTACACATAAAATAGTTATTAATGCTTTAACTACTTCTCCAATAGTTAATGGTATTTGTTCTAGTATTGTAGAAGTAAATATTGAAAATAATTATTCTGGAATAATGTACATTAAATTAGGTGGTGAAAATTGTAAATTAGATAATATTAGATTAAGTTATTAAATTTATAATTATTTATTTTGATTTTCGAATTGTATTTTGTATAACTTGTAATAATATCCTTTTTTCTTTAATAATTCTTGATGATTTCCTTGTTCAATTATTTTACCATTATGTAAACAAATGATATTGTCTGCATTTTGGATTGTTGATAATCTATGAGCAACAATTAACATTGTGCCAATGCTTTTAATTTTGTTTAGTGAATCTTGTATTAATACTTCTGTTTCAACATCAATAGATGAAGTTGCTTCATCTAATATTAATACTTGGGGTTTTGTTATTATTGTTCTAGCAAATGATATTAATTGTCTTTGTCCACTTGATAAATTACTTCCTTTTTCACTTACGTTGGTATTGATTCCATTTTCTAAGTTATTAATAAATTTATCAGCGTTTACATATTTAATTACATTATTAATTTCTTCAATTGAATATTTATCATCAAATAAAGTTATATTGTCTTTTATTGTTCCAGAAAAGATAAATACATCTTGTAACATTTGTCCTATTTTACTTCTTAAACTATTAATTTCGATTTTTTTAATATCAATATCATCAATTAATATTTGTCCTTTTTGGATATCGTAATTTCTTACAATTAATGAAAGAATTGTTGTTTTTCCAGCACCAGTAGAACCTACAAAAGCGACAACTTGTTTAGGGTTAACAACAAATGAAACATCATTTAAAATCCAATTTTCATTTTCGTAAGCAAAAAAGACATTTTTAAATTCAATTTTTCCATTAAATTTATCAATTATAATAGGTTCTTCATCATTTTGAATAGATGATTTCATATCTAAAATATTAAAAATTCTTCCACTGGCAACAATACCAGATTGTAATTTATCAAATTGTTCTGTTAGATTTTGAATAGGACCAAAGAAATTAACTGTGTATGTATAATAAGTTATTAAAACTCCAAAATTAAATATTACTCCAAAAAATTCTCTTTGTTCGAGAACCATAGGAAATCCAATTAAGAAAACTGTTGCTATGGCACAAAAATAAAGAAAAGATATCGCTGGGCGATATAAAGCAAAAACGATTATTACAAATTTGTTGCTTTTTAATACTTCTTTATTGATATTATCAAATTCATTTTGTTTTTTCTTTTCTTGGTTAAATAGTTGAGTGATTTTTATTCCAGCGATATTCTCTGATAAAAATGAATTCATTGAAGAAATACTTTTTCTTTCTTTATCAAATGCTTTTTGTGAAAAATAACGATAAATAATAGTGATGATAATAATGATTATTATGAAAATCATCATATATAAAGATAAAATTGGATTAATAAAGAAAATATTAATTATGATACCGATTAAGAGTAATAAATTTTTTAATAAATCAACTAAAACCATTGTATATAATTCATTTAAACAATTTGTGTCACTAGTTACTCTTGTTACTAATCTTCCAACTGGTATGTTATTTAATTGTTGCTGAGAAAATGTTTCAATTTTTTCAAAACATTTTTGTCTTAATTCGAAAATTATATTTTGACCTGCTTTTTTAATTATAATTGTTTGGAAATAAGTTAGACACATATTAATGATAATCACTAATAAATAGCAAAAACAAAAGAAAATAATACTTGGTAGTGAGCCTTGTTTCATATTTTTAGCGTCAATTAAATTGATGTAATGTCCAATAATACGTGGAGTTATTAAATTAAAGAAAACGTTGAATAAAATTAAAATAATTCCAATAATAAATTGTTTTTTATATTTTTTCATATAAGATAATGTTCTTTTAATAATTTCAATATCTCTGTAATTTTTATTTAATGTTATATCTTTATCCATTAAAATCACCTACACTAATTTCTTCTTCGAGTTTTTGAAGTTCTAACATCTTTTTAAATATTGGAGAAGTGTTTGTTAAGCTTTCCATTGTGTCAAACGCTTCAATTTCGCCATTATTTAGAACAATTATTTTATCCATATATTTAACTGTTGATATTCTACTAGCAACAATAATTGTAGTTTTTCCTTTTCTTTTATTTTTTAAATTTTGTAAAAGTTTTTCTTCAGTTTTAACATCAAGCGCGGATAGTGAATCATCTAAAATCATAATAGGAGCATTTTTTATATACGCTCTTGCAATACTTAATCTTTGTTTTTGTCCACCAGAAAGACTAACACCTTGTTCTCCAATAAGTGTTTGATATCCATTAATAAAATCAACTATATTATCGTGAACACAAGCAAATTTACACGCTTCAATTATTTGTTCTTCATTTAAATTTTCTTGAGAAAAACTAACATTTTCTTCTATTGTTTGTGAAAATAAAAAACTATCTTGAGGAACAAAACTAATATTATCTCTTATTACTTCGATTTTTAAATCCATAATATCAATATCATCTATAAAAAGTTGGTTTTTATTAAGATTGTTTATTCTTGTTAAGGCGTTTATTAAAGTAGTTTTTCCACAGCCAATTCGACCAATAATTCCAATGTTTTCACCACTTTTTATTTCACAAGTAATATTTTTTAAAATTAAATTATCATTATTTGGATATGAAAATGAAAAGTTTTTAAATTTAATATTACCTTTTATTTGATTATAATTATTTACTGATAATAAATCTTTAATTTCGATTTCTTCATTTAAAACTTGAGAGATTCTTTTTAAAGAAGTTTTTGCTCTTGCTCTAATGGCGACAACTTGACCTAAGGCAATCATTGGCCAAATAATTGTATCAATATATCCATTGAATTCAACCATTGATGAACGATCAAAATTATAATTAACCCCAAATAAGGTTTCATAAGCAAAATATGCGCCTATTGATAAACTGATAACAACCATTATTTCAATTAGTATAGAGAAGTATGTATCAAGTTTTGCAGAAAATTTAACTAAGGTTATATCATTTTCTTTATTTTCTTTATTAATTTTTGAATATTTTTTTGCAATTATTATTTCTTTAACAAAAGCCTTAATAACTCTTAAACCAGTAAATAGTTCTTGAACATATTCACTCATTAAAGCGTATGATTGTTGTCTTTTTTCATAAACTTCATTCATTTTTTTATCAATAAAATAAGAAAATAAACAAAGCATAATTAATGGAATTAAGCATATTAATGACATAATTAAATTAACTTTCATCATTTTATAAAAAGATAATATTGATAAAAATAAAGCATCAATTAACATTACTGTTCCCCAACCATATGCATCTTGTAATGTGTCAATATCGTTAGTGTAATAAGACATAATAGTGCCAACTTTATTTTCTTGATAATATTTTTGTGATAATTTTAAGCATTTTTTAAATAGATCTTGTCTTAAATCTGCGGCAATATTAAATGAACCATTTAATATACATATTCTCCAAATAAAACGACCTAAAAACATAAAAAGTGCAACAAAAAATATTTGTTGAGCGCCTTGATTAATGATTTCTAATGTTAATGTTCCATTATCGTTATGTTTAGATAATTCTCCAATTATTTCTGGAACTTTTAATTGAACAATATCAACAATAATTAAAAATATAATTCCAATTAAGAAATGAAAAAAATATTTTATATAAAATCTATTAACATATCTTCCAAATATCATAATATTCATTCTAACCTAATAAAATAGAAAAATAAACTATAATTCCATATTTTTATAATTGAAAAAATTAAAAATTGAGATATTTTTACATAT